>CANQZF010000036.1 GCA_947628265.1 uncultured Oscillospiraceae bacterium | reverse complement strand
CCCAGCGGAGATTGTCCTTGATGGTGCCAGAGAAGAGCTCGTTTTTCTGCAAGACCATGGCCACACTGTCCCGCAGGACCTCAAGGTCGTAGTCCCGCACGTCCACGCCGCCCACCTTCAGCGTCCCCTCGGTCACGTCGTAGAGCCGGGGGATGAGCTGGACCAGGGTGGATTTACTGGAGCCCGTGCCGCCCAGGATGCCCACGGTGGCGCCGGCGGGGATGTGGAGGTCCACGTCCCGCAGGGCCATGTTCTTGGCCTTGGCGGAGTATTTGAAGCTGACGTCCTCAAAGTCAATGGAGCCGTCGGGGACCTGGGTGACCGCCTCCACGGGGCTTACAAGGTCCGGCTCCTCGGTGAGGACCTCGTATGTACGCCGCAGGGGGGCGCGGGACATGATCATCATGACGTAGACCATGGACAGCATCATGAGGGAGGAGAGGACCTGGGTGGTGTAGGTGAACATTGCGCTCAGGTCCCCCGTGGTGAGGCCGTTTTCCGGCACGTTGCCGGAGGCCACCACCATCTTGGCCCCCATCCAGGAGATGGCCAGGATGCACCCGTAGACGCAGGTCTGCATCACCGGGTTATTGAGGGCCAGAATTTTCTCGGCCTTGCAGAAATCCTTGTAGATAGCCTCGGAAATGGTGGTGAACTTTTCGATCTCCTTGTCCTCCCGGACGAAGCTCTTCACCACGCGGATGCCGTGGACGTTCTCCTGCACCGCGTTGTTGAGCTTGTCGTAGGTCTTGAAGACCCGGTCGAAGATGCTGTGCACCAGCGGCACGAGGCACACGAGGGCCACGATGAGGATGGGCATGGCCACGCAGTAGACCAAAGAGAGCTTCACGGAGATGGTCATGGCGGAGACGAAGGCCAAAATCATGGTCATGGGGGCCCGGATGGCCATACGGATCATCATCTGGAAGGTCATCTGCAAATTCGCAACGTCTGAGGTAAGGCGCGTGACGATGGAGGCGGTGGAAAATTTGTCGATGTTGGAAAAGCTGAAATCCTGGACGCGGTAGTACATATCGTGCCGCAAATTCCTGGCAAAGCCCGTGCCGGCCTTTGTGGCGAAGGCGGCGGAGGCCACGCCAAAAGCGAGGGAGCATATGGCGCAAAGCACCAGCTCCACAGAGCGGATCAGCACCACGTGCATATCGCCCATGGTGACGCCGTAATCGTAGAGCGCCTTCATGACCTTGGGGATGGTGACCTCCATGGCCACCTCGCCGATCATGGTGAGGGGCGCCAAAATAGCGGCGGCGGTGTATTCCCGGACGCACCGGGCAAGTCTGCGGATCAAATTACTGCTCTCCTTCCTGACGGCGGCTGCCGTCGTATGCTCTGGCGTTTGCCACGACGCGGTCCAGAAGCGCGTTGAGCGTCAAAAGCTCCTCCCGGGTAAACCCGGCCGCGAGGCGGGTCTCCATCCGGTCAAGGCGGGATTTTGTCAGCTCTGCGGCGGCCTTTCCGGCCTTGGTGATGACGATGCGCTTGAGCCGCCCGTCGTACCGGTCGGGCTTAAACTCCACGAATCCCTTGTCGCCCAGCCTCTGCAACAGCCCCGTGGCGGTGGGGTGCTTGATGTTGAAGCGTGTCTCGATGTCCCTCTGGCAGGGGGGATCGGCCTCATTGCGCAGAAGATACCCCAGCAGGAAGGACTGCATCCCCGTGATACCCAGCTCGTGGGTGCTCTCGTCGGCGATGCGACGGAAACTGTTGCTGATGATCTTCAGCTTCGCCCCCAGCCGCTCCGACGGTTCGTTTGTATCCGTATAAGTCACCTCCGAAAATGTAGCTTGCTACCTTGAAACGTCGCATACGACATATTATAGGGCCGATTTTTTCTAAGGTCAAGTGTAAAAGAGCATAGAAACAGTGGAAATTCACTTGGGAATATGGTAATATTGCTATGGATTTTTTGATGGAGTGATACCCATGGATTATTTTACCGTAGAAATGACCGACACCCAGCTTCAAACCCTCTCCTCCCTGGCACTGGCGCACATCGGGGACGCGGTCTATGAGTTGATGGTCCGCACGTATCTCGCCTCCCTGGGCCGGGAGACCAACCGGGGGCTCCACCGGGAGACGGTGGCCCGGGTCGCCGCCCCCGCCCAGGCCGAGGCGGCCAAAAAAATAGCGCCCATGTTCACCCCGGAGGAGGCGGAGGTCTACCGCCGGGGCCGCAACGCCAAGGTCCACGCCGTGCCCCAGGCGTCCACCTTCTCCCAGTACCACGCCGCCACGGCGCTGGAGGCGCTTTTCGGGTATCTCTATTTAAAGGGCCGCAAGGACAGGCTCAACGAGCTCTTCGCGGCCATCTTGGAGGACGACCATGCTTGACGCCCTGTTTTTACGCGCCCTGACAGCGGAGCTCGCGGAGGAGCTCACGGGCGCGAAGATCGAAAAAATACTTGAGCCCGCCCGGAGTACCGTGGTGCTGACGGTGAAGGGCAAAAAACGCCTGGACCTCCTCATCGGCGGCTCCTCCGGCGCGCCGAGAATACACTTCACCGACGCCGCCTTTGAAAAGCCCCAGGAGCCCCCCATGTTCTGTATGCTCCTTAGAAAGCACCTGACGGGGGCGCGAATTTTGGAGGTCGCCCAGCCAGCCACGGACCGTGTGCTTTTGATGCGCCTTGCCGCCCCGGGGATGTTCGGGGAGGGGGAGGAGCGCGGTCTTGCCGTGGAGCTCATGGGCAGGACCGCCAACGTCATCCTCACCGACGGGGAGGGGATCATCACCGACTGCCTCTACCGGGTGGGCTCCCTGGAGGATAAGCGGGCGGTCCAGCCGGGGATGCGCTACCGCCTGCCCCCATTGCAGGACAAAAAGGACCTCCTTTCCATGACGGAGGAGGAAATTCGGGCGGAGGTTTGCGCTTTTGAGGACCAGCGGCTTTTGGATAAGTGCGTCCTGGGGGCGTTTTTAGGCATCTCCCCTCTGACGGCCCGGGAGGTCTGCGAGCTTGCCTACAGGGATACGTCCCTGAGAGCCTTTGAGGCCAGGGAGCGGGACGGCTTTCACGCGCTTATTCGGGAGCTTTCGGCCCTGCGGGACCGGTGCCTTTCCGGGGACACCGCGCCCTACCTCCTCTCCGACCCGGAGGGGCGGCCCATGGATTTTTGCTATATGCCCGTGACCCAGTACGGCCCCGGGTACGCCGTCACCCGGGCGGAGAGCTTTTCCGCCCTTTTGGACGGCTTTTATTCCCGGCTGGACGCCGACGAGCGAAAGCGTCAGCGCTCCCGGGAGCTTACAAAGACCGTGAAAAACGCCCGGGACCGGGTGGCCCGCCGGCTGGAGGCCCAGCGCCGGGAGCTCACCGACACGGAAAAGCGGGACTGGTACCGGGAGTGCGGGGACATCCTCACCGCCAACCTCTACGCCATGAAAAAGGGCCAGCGGGAGCTGACGGCGGAGGACTTCTACTCCGAGGCCGGGGGCACGCGCACCATCCCCTTGGACCCCCTGAAAACGCCCCAGCAGAACGCCGCCAAATATTATAAGGAGTACACCCGCCAAAAAAGCGCCCGGGTGCACCTAACGCAGCAAATCTCGGAGGGGAAGGCGGAGCTTTCGTACCTGGAGAGCGTCCTGGAGGAGCTTGAGCGGTGCGAGACGGAGCGGGACCTTGCGGAGATACGCCAGGAGCTGACGGAGGGCGGCTATCTGCGCTCCGCAGCGAAGCGGGGCCAGCCAAAGCGCCAGCCAAGCCAGCCCATGCGCTTTCGCTCCACCTCCGGCCTTCTCATCCGGGCGGGCCGCAACAACACGCAAAACGACGCCCTCACCCTCCGGGACAGCGCCAAAACCGACCTCTGGCTCCACGCCTCAAAAATCCACGGCTCCCACGTGGTCATCTCCTGTGAGGGACAGACCCCCGACGACAAAACCGTGGAGGAGGCCGCCAGTATCGCGGCCTGGTACTCCCAGGCCCGCGCCGCCGCCAAGGTCCCCGTGGACTTAACGGAGGTCCGGCAGATCAAAAAGCCCGCCGGCGGCAAGCCCGGTATGGTCATCTACCACACCTACCGCACCGTCCTGGCCGCCCCCGACGAGGCCCTGGTGGAGAGGCTGAGGATCAAATGAAGCTTGAGAAAATGGACGCGTTTTTCGCCGCGCGGCTGGATGGGTACGACCGGCATATGATGACGGAGATCGAGGGAGCGGAGGAATTTTATCCCTATACGGCGTCCCTGCTGCCGCCGGAGCGCGGCGCGAGGGTGCTGGACCTGGGCTGCGGCACGGGGCTTGAGCTTGCATATTACTTCGCCCTGAACCCCGGAGCGTCGGTGGTGGGGATCGACCTGTCCCCCGCTATGCTGGCGGCGCTGAGGCGGAAATTTTCGGACCGTAAAATCGAGCTTATCTGCGGCTCCTATTTCGAAGTCCCCTTCGGGGCAAACCGCTTTGACGCCGCCGTGTCCGTGGAGTCGCTCCACCACTTCACCGCCGCGCAAAAACTGGAGCTCTATAAAAAGCTGAAAACCGCCCTGACCGGAAGCGGGCATTTCGTTTTAACCGACTATTTTGCGCAGTCCGAGGAGGCGGAGCGCTTTTACTTTTCCGAATTGGAGAGGTTAAAGGGGGAGCAGGGGCTTACAGAGGACGCGCTTTACCACTACGACACGCCCCTGACGGCGGAGCATGAGATGGAGCTTCTAAAAAGCGCGGGCTTTTCAGCCGTACGGATCATGCGAAGCTGGGAGAACACGTACACCATCCTGGCCCGCTGACGCCTCCCGATCGTCCAAAAACAGAGAGGCAGAAAAAAGGCTGTAAGGGGCGTTTTCGCCGCGCTTACAGCCTTTTTCACGCTTATTTACTTTTCCTCCCTGTGGGAGGCGATCCAGCGGCGGCGGGACTCGATGCCCAGGCGCACTATTTTCCAAAGGCCCGTCATCACCGCGCCCTCCACCGCCAGCATGAGGACCACGTAGAATACCCCGTCCAGGGGCGTCTCAAAGCTGTCGGTCAGCGCCATGCTCGCCGTGGACGCGGCGGTAAAGAGGATCGGCAGGAGGATATAGAGGAGCTTTAACTTTTCGGTCCTGTTACATTCAATCTCCTCCCGGTCCAGAAACTCCTCCAACGTCATGGGCGGCTTGCCCTTTTTGCGCCGCTTTTTGTTGAGCCCGGCGAATTTTTTCATCATGGTCTCGTCTATCGAGTTCTCCATGGAAAGCTCGGTGAGGCGCACCTTCCCCCGCCGGGGGCGCTTATAAAAGACGCGGCACAGGAGGAGGAAGAGGACGCTTGCCGCGAGACACGCCCACAGCGGCGGCTGGGGCAGGTCGGGCAGGAGCGCCTCCCCCAGGAATATGAGGGCCAGGGTCAGGAGGACCCCGGCGGCCAGGAGGACCCCGCTGAGGTTGGGTTTTCGCCAAAGCCGGGGCTTCTCGCCGCTTTTGAGGACGCGCCGCCGGGTGACGGCGTTTATAAGATCGACGATCACCATGCCGGCGGCCCAGCCCAGGAGGAAGCCCGTCAGGTTGAAGGCGGGCTTTCGTGCGAAAAAGCCCGCGCCGGGGTCCTCCGGGAAGAGCAGCCCCACAAGGGAGATGGCGGCCAGCGGCCAGGCCAGGGCCTTTAAAAGGTCCAGCACCTGGAGAAAAGCGTTTTTCGGGCCGAAGTCCGCGCAGAAGCTCTCACAAAAGCGGCCTATGTCCCCGCCGGTGACGCTCTCCACGCTCCGGCCCGCCTCCTGGGCGGAGAGGAGGAGGTCCAGAAAGTCCCCCAGCCGCTCCTCCCGGGCGTCCCCGTTGACGGCCAGGGAGTTTACGTAGGCCTCCACCTGGTCAAAGACGTCCTTGTACTCCCCCCGGAGCTTGTCGGTATAGAAAACGTAGCTGTCCTTCATGGTCTCTCCCCTCCCAAAACGGCGTCCGCCGCCTTTGTGATCTTGCCGTAGCTCTCCCGAAAGCCCTGGAGGGCCGCCGAGCCGCTGTCCGTCACGGAGTAGTATTTCCGCACCGGCCCGAAGGGGGACTTCTCCCGCCGGCAGGTGACGTATCCCCGGGCCTCCAGCCGGTTCAGCACCGGGTAGAGCGTCCCCTCCAGAAGCCCCTCGAACCCGCAGGAGGCCAGCCGCGCCAGGATCTCATACCCGTAGGTCTCCCCCCGGGCGATCACCGCCAGCACGCACCCCTCCAGGATGCCCTTTAATAGCTGCGCGTCCTCCACGGCCACCCCTCCCTTGCTATACATAGTAGCTGAGAATAGATTACCACAGCTACTATGCTTTGTCAAGTAGCTGAACATAAAATTTACTCCCCCTTTGAAAAGGAGGGGGAGACAGGCCAACGACAAACCCCAATTCAACATTTTTCCGATAGTCAGGGCCGCCCCGGATGGGGCGGCCCCACTATTTATATTTGCTCCGCTGCCGCTATGCTGGCGGGCGGGGGGTCGCTTGGGGGGCTTACAAAGGCGGCGTGGGCGCAGAGGGCCAGGGCTATGAGCAGGACGGCGCAGTAGAGGAGCACCACGGCCTTTTTCATTTATTTCCCCTCCCCCAAAGGAGTGAGGTCGGAGGGGGCGTAGAACATAAGCTCCTGGCCGATGTCCGGGGTCTCCACACCCTCGCGCCACTCCCAGGAGACGATCTCGCGGGAGCTGACGGTCGCGCCGTCATAGAGGACCTCGCTGATGAAAGCGCCGGACATATTGGAGTTGAAGAGCGTCAGTCTCCCCTGGTCGTCGATATGGAGGGAGCTCCTGGCGGCGTCCAGCTTGCCCAGGTACGCCTCCTGGCCGTTCACCGCCGCCCAGAAGTGGAATTCTGAGTCGTTGTTGACGATGAGCTCCATTGTCCCGTCCCCGTCGAGGTCAAAGAGGGCGTAGCTCTGGGTGGAGGGGTGGGAAATGAGGGATTTATAGCAGTCGTACTTCCCCCCGCCCTGGGGCGTCCCGCCGCCGATCTGGAGGAAATCCAGCACCGCGTCCACGGTGAGCTTTTCGTTGTCGATGGCCCAGCGGACGGTGTCGGAAAGCTCCTCCTCCCACTTAAACTCCCCGCCGCCCGCGTAGGAGTATATGCGCACCTGGCGCTCGGCCTTACCGGTATTGTCATTTTTGTAGTCGTTGAGGATGAGCACGTCCGTCTCCCCGTCGCCCGTGAGGTCCGAGAAGCACACCGCCGCCGTGTCCACCCAGTGGTCCGCGAAGACCGCGTGGAACTCGTAGTCGGAGGTCTTCCCGTCCCGGGAGAGGAAGAACCGCGCGGCGTCAAACTCCTCCGTGGGCTTATAGGTGATGAAATGTACCTGTCCCCAGCCGGGGAGCTCCACCAGGAACGACTGGTCCTCCACGATGTTCTCCGGGGCGAGCTCCACCCCCGCGCCGTACTGGACCTCCTGCTTCTCCGGAAGCTCCGGCACCACGATCTTGGAAAGGAGGCTCCAGTTTAAGGACTTTGCCAGGGCCTCCAGCTCCTCCTCGGTGATGGGGCCGGTGCTGAAGGTTTCGTCGGCCTTCTGCCCCGCGTACACGTTCACGGTGAGAAAGCCGTTGCCAAGGTCCGCCAGGATAAAGGAGCGGCTGCCGCTGCCCAGCACCAGGCACACATCATAGGCGCCCACCTTGATGTTCCACTCCTTGTACGCCTCCCCCAGCCACGAGGCGTTGAGCCCCATTTGGGTGAGGCTCCCCTTGACGGAGCGGTAGAGGTAGTATCCGATGGTCTTGCCGCCCACGGAAAAATCCGGGCTGGTGCTGAAGGCTCCGTCCTCATAGACGATAAATCTGTCGCGGGAGGACCGCATATCCGTGATGTCCCCGCCGTGGAGCGCCTTCATCTGGTCGTAGGAGAACTCCTCGCACCGATCCACGTAGGTAAGGCCGTATTTTTTGGCGGCCTCCTCAAGGGTGATGCCGGTGTTTTCGGCCTCCATATACGCCAGGGTCTCCGGGGAGTCCGCGTAGCCCTGGGCGGAGATGGTGCCGCTGGCGGGGTCCGCGAACCTGGCAAGGCCGAAGAAGCCGGTGGCCGAGGCGGTGATGCCGAAGGCCGCCAATATCGCCACGGCGGCGGCGATGAGAATAATGTTGCGCACAGGTTTTTTATGGTTCGTCTTCATTCTTTCAAAATCCTCCATGTTGAACTCGTAGGAGGACCGGACGCAAGAAAACGTCTCCTTATAAAGCTCTTTCATGATCTTGTTCCCTCCTCCGTAAGCTCGGTCCTGAGTATCCCTCTGGCGCGGGAGAGCCTGGTGGTGACGGCCGACTCGCCAAGCTCCAGGATCCGCGCTATCTCGCGAACGGAATATTCCTCGTAATAAAATAGGTACAGCGGCACCCGGTATTTCTCCGGCAGGGACATGACGGCGGTGAAGAGGGCGATCTGCTCCTCGGCCTCGAAGGGGATGCTGAGCGCCAGCTCCTCCGGCGGCGTGGGAAGCCTCCGGCGGGAGGCGCGGGAGAGGTTTTTGCACCAGTTCAGCGTCACCCGGATGAGCCAGCGCTTCACGTGCTCGTCCCCCTCAAACCGCTCCTTTGAGAGGTAGAGCTTCAAAAGCGCCTCCTGGACCGCGTCCTCGGCGTCCTGGGGATTGCCCGTAAAATTGAGGGCCACCCGGTACACCGTATCCTTATATTTCTCGGCGCACCGCCCGAAATCCGTCTTGTTCATTCCCTCACTGTCCTTTGAAAGCTTTCACTAATAATACACGCGGATGGGGGTGTTTGTCACAGGAAAAAATTTTTTTGCCGGAAAAAAAGTCCCCGCGATACGCGCACGGTCCCCGGTAAACGCAAAATCCCGCCGTAGGGGCCGATGACCACATCGGCCCGTCCCCCGATACGCACCCACCTCCCGGCAAACGCAAATCCCCGCCGTAGGGGCCGCCTCTCTTGGCGGCCCGCCCCTCCAATTTGCATATGCTTTCGACAAACGCAAAAAACCAAAAATCTGCCGTAAGGGCCGCACACCGTGGCGGCCCGTCCCAGCGGGATAATATCGCGGCAAAAAAATAACGCACCATCCCCGAAAAAGGTTTTCGCCGCAAAATTTTTGCGGCGAATGATCAAATATGCGGCGCAAGCCGCAAACCTTTTATCGGGACAGATGCGGAAAACGAAGGACGGGCCGCCCAGGTGTACGGCCCGTACGGGACATTTGCGCGTTGATTGTGGTGCGGATGTAAATCGGGACATGGGCCGATGTGGGCATCGGCCCTTACGGCGTATGGGAGGGCTTTGCAATAGCCGGAAATGTTTGGCTTATACGCAAAACGCTCCGTAGGGGCCGGACACTGGCCGGCCCGTCCTCCGATACGCACCCACCTCCCTGCAAACGCAAAAAACCAAAATCCCGCCGTAGGGGCCGATGACCACATCGGCCCGTGCGCGGTGGGGCAATATTGCGGTAAAATTAACGCACCATCCCCAAAAAAGGTTTTCGCCGCAAAATTTTTGCGGCGAATAATTTAATGTGCGGCGCAAGCCGCAAACCTTTTTTCGGGACGGGTGCGGAATAAGGGGGGACGGGCCGATGAGGTCATCGGCCCCTACAGGGGTGTTGCGCGTGGATTGGGGGCTGAATGATAAATTGGGGAATGGGCCGCCGTGGGCGGCGGCCCGTACGGCGTATATTTCAGGTGGTACGATAATCGGAAATGTTTATTTTAAACGCAAACCCTGTCGTAGGGGCCGATGACCACATCGGCCCGTGCACGGTGGGTTGATATTGCAGCAAAAATTATCGCACCACCCCTGAAAAAGGTATTCGCCGCAGAATTTTGCGGCGAATAATTAAAATGTGCGGCGCAAGCCGCAAACCTTTTTTCGGGACGGGTGCGGAATAAGGGGGGACGGGCCGCCCGGGTGTGCGGCCCGTACGGGACATTTGCGCGTTGATTGTGGTGCGGATGTAAATCGGGACATGGGCCGATGTGGGCATCGGCCCTTACGGCGTATGGGAGGGCTTTGCAATAACCGGAAATGTTTGGCTTATACGCAAAACGCTTCGTAGGGGCCGCACACCGTGGCGGCCCACTCCAGGTTGGATAATTTTACGGCTTTACTCGTTCAGCATGAGCTTCGCCTTTTTGAGGGCCAGGACGATGATGGGGATGAGGACGATGTGGAGGACGATCCCCGGCACGGCGTCCAGGACCGCGCCGGCCAGGAAGGCGGAGAAGGGGAAGGTGGTGTGCTGAAGCCCCGCGAAGATAAACCGCACAATTCCCCAGACGACCCGCCCCGCCACCATGGCGGAGATGAGGGAGGCGTAGATGGCCCAGACCTTTTTGGGCAGGAGCTTATAGAGAAGCCCCGCCACGGCCCCGTAGGTTGCCATCTCAAAGGCCATAAACCCCGCGCCGGGCATCATGGGCATTCCGAAGGCGGCGCACCGCAAAAGGGGCGCCACAAACCCCACCGCCAGTCCCCAGGGCCAGCCGCACACAAGCCCGCACAGCAGCGCCGGGATGTGCAGGGGCGAGAGGGCCGCGCCGATCTCCGGGATCTGGCCGGTCAAAAAGGGCAGGACCATGGCGAGAGCCAGAAAGATTGCGGAGTAGATGAGCTTCAAAAGGGACTTGCGGGCGGGGGTGATATTTTCCGTTTTCATAGTTGACCTCCAAAAAAATGAAAAAGGTATCATGGCCCCATGCCCGGGACCGCGATACCTTCCTGATACCGATATGTACATTAAATAAAAGAGGACGCTTCACGGCTTCTGCCGCTTTTCGCCGTCTTCAGGCGGCTAAAGAAATGATAGCAGATTTTTCTCCCCGGGTCAAGACTTATATTTAAAGTGCTCGTAAATTTTCCTGCCCAGGAGTATGAAAAAGCAGAGGATCAGCGCCCCCACTGCGGCGGCGGCGTTGCCCCCGCAGACGGCGATGATGTAGGAGGAGGCGAAATACGCCAAAACGCTGGGCCCCACGCCGGGGGCGGCGGCGCTCTCGGACACGGCGTACAGAATTTCACCGGCGCACAGCCCGACGAGGCCGATAATGAAGGGCTCCGCCGTCAGGACAGGCCGTTCCACCGTCAAAAAGAGCGCCGTCTGGGCGGCGATGGAGAGATAGAAGAATATCGCCGCCGCGTGGAGGGCCCCCCGCAGCACAAAGTCGTCCAAAATCATGAAAAGCGCCGGGACCAGAAAGAAAAAGACCGCTATAAGGAGCCCCGAGAGGCCCGGACGCCTGTCCGTGAAGGAGCGGATCATGAGTTCTCCTCCCTCTCTATCCGTTTTATCCCCCGCTCCACCTTGGACCGGGGGCTCATGATCTCCCGCCCGCACCC
>CANQZF010000035.1 GCA_947628265.1 uncultured Oscillospiraceae bacterium | reverse complement strand
CCAACGGCTACGAGGTCACCCACGTCGGTATCTACATAGGCAACGGCCAGTTCGTCCACGCCTCCAACTCCCGCGTCGGCGTCATCATCTCCGACCTCAACAGCAGCTACTACACCAGCGTCTACTACGGCGCCCGGCGGATCATCGACTAAAATTGAAAAAAGCCCTTTTGGGCTTTTTTCAAAAAGGAACGTACGAAAAAGGTCCCTGAATTCTGCGGAATTCAGGGACCTTTTTTCTGCTGTTTTGCTCCGCGCACGGCCCTACGGGCCGCACACTGCGCAAAACAAAAGGGATTTTTTGTAAGGCTTAGCCCCACAAAAAATATTGAATAAAAGGCGGGCGGGTCTGGGACCCGCCCCTACGAGAAATTTGGTAGATTTTCCCATAAAAACGCAACAACCTAAAATAATACCGTAGGGGCGGGTCCCAAACCCGCCCGAACCCCAATTTTTGCATTCCATCTATGAACGCTGTAGGGGCCGCCGCCCAGATTGCCCCTCCCTCCGGGAGGGGTGCCCGAGCGCAGCGACGGGCAGGGTGGGTCCGTATATCCATACACACCCCCACCCCCTGCCCCCTCCCAAAGGGAGGGGCTTTTAAAATAAGCGGCCCACCGGGCCGCAACCTTTTTAGCCTTCCCCGCAGGGCGGGGAAGGTGGCGCGTTAGCGACGGATGAGGTGAGAAGGTGCGTTCATCTGAGTGCTTCCTGATTTGCTACCTTCTCACCTCACCCCTGCCCCTCCCCGCCTAAGCGGGAAGGGCTTTTATAAGGAGCGGCTTCGCCGCACATTAAATCATTCGCCGCATAAATTTGCGGCGAATACCGTTTTCGGGGATGGCGCGTTTATTTGGGGTCGAGATGTGGCCCGAAGGACGGGTCGCCGAGGACGGTGACCGTAGGGAATGCCCTTGGGTGCGACCCCTCCGGCGGGATTTTAGGTTTCATCGTTTGCCGGAAGGCATATGCGTTTCGGAGAAATGCCCTGCCCGAGAGCCTTTCGGGGCCGGAAAATCATCCCCTCTGAATTGCTTCAGAGGGGATAACTACATTTTTTATTTCTTCGCCTCGTCTTCCCGCTTTTCCTTATCCTCGGGCTTTTTCTTTTTGAAGAGCTCCTTTTTGAGGAGCTTCTTAATGGGGGGCTCGGGCTTGGCGGCGGGGTCGGGCTTGGGCTTGGGGAGGAGCTGGCCGGTGGCCGGGTCCACGCTGCCCAAATCGGCGTACGCCTCGGTCTCCACGGGGAGGCCCCGGTTTGTGAGGAGCCTCGCCAGGCCCCGGCGGGCGATGTTGTAGAGCACCGTGGTCAGCGGCACGCCCACGATCATGCCCAGGATGCCAAAGAGCCCTCCGAAGAAGAGGATGGCGAACATGATCCAAAAGCCCGACAGCCCCGTGCGGGAGGCGTGGATCCTGGGCTTCAGGATCTGGCCGTCGATCTGCTGGAGCACCACGGTGAAGATCACGAAGATGAGGGCCTGGGTGGGATTTTCAAGAAGGATGAGGAGCGTGGCGGGCACCGCGCCGATGAAGGGTCCGAACATAGGGATGAGGTTGGTCACCGCCACGATGATGGACACCAGCGCGGCGTAGGGCATCCCCATCACCAGCATGAAGAGGTAATTGAGCACCCCCACGATGGTGGAGTCGATGAGCGTGCCCACGATGTAATTGCCAAAGGCGTCGTTTATGAAATCCAGCTCCGACATGATGCGGTTGGCCGCCTTTGGCCGGAGAACGGCGTACAGGGCCTTCTTGGCCTGGGCGCAGAAGGTCTCCTTGTTATAGAGGAGGTACACCGAGATCACAACGCCGATGAACAGGTCCACCAGCGTCATGATGACGGAGATAACGCCGGTGGTGATGCTCTCCAAAAGGTCCCTGGCCTTGGAAAGCACGTCGTTTTGCAGCCATTCCACCAGCTTATCCGAGATGGTATTCAGCCACTCCACCGCCACCTCCTCGTACTTGCTGTCCTTCAGGGCGTTCTCCAGCCATTCCATGGCCACGTTCAAGTAATTTTCGGAGTTGGAGAGGATGTTGGTGACGCTGTTCACGATCTCCGGCAGGATGATGGCCAAAAGCCCCGCGATGATGCCCAGCGCCAAAAGGAGCGTCACCACCACGGAGAAGGCCCTGGCGGCCTTTCTGGCCGTCTCCGGCTTTTTGAAGAGCTTGGAGCAGAGCTTTTTGAACCACCGCTCCTCAAAGACCGCCATGATCTTGTTGAGGAGGTACGCGATCACAAGGCCGTAGATCACCGGCGACAGCGCCGACATGATGAGCCCCAGGGTGGAGCGGATGCCGTTCCAGGTGTTCAGAAGCCAGAAGAACACGATGCTGGCCACCACCACGCAAAAGGCGGTGACCCCCCAATAGAGGTACTTCTTGTCCCATTTGAAATTTTTCATTTTCGTTCCCTCAGATTTTCCTCCCCCGTCAGACGGGAAGCTCCCTGTACATGCCGGCGGCGTCGTCCTTGCGCACCGTCTCCTGGACGGAGACCACCTCCACCCGGACCTTTTTGGCACCGAAGGACATCTCGATGACGTCCCCGGGCTTTACCTCCCGGGAGGGCTTGGCGGTGACGCCGTTGACGGAAACTCTCCCCCCGTCGCAGGCCTCCTGCGCCACGGTGCGCCGCTTGATGAGCCGCGAGACCTTTAAATACTTATCAAGTCTCATGCCGATCCTCTCATTTTAAAAGGAATTAAAACGAAGCCCCGGCTTTACCGGGGCGGTTTTCTCGCTCAGCGGGCCGGCAAAGCCGGCCCGTATAGTTTTCCGCCAATTACTCGGCGATGGTCTCCTTGAGGGCCTTCCCGGCCTTGAAAACGGGGATCCTGGTGGCGGGGATGCGGATCTCCTGCTTGTTCTGGGGGTTGCGGCCGATGCGGGCGGCCCGCTCCTTGGCCTCGAAAGCGCCGAAGCCCACGAGGGTCACCTTATCGCCGGCCTTCATGGTCTCAACGATGGTGTCGATAACGGCGTTGACGGCCTTCTCGCTGTCCTTCTTGGAAAGTCCGGCCTTCTCAGCCACCGCGCTGATGAGTTCTGTCTTGTTCATGTCTTGTTTTCCTCCTGAATTCCCGGTTTTCCCGGAATATAATATATCTTTAAAGGCATTCGCCTTTAAACACTTTTTTCCTGGGCCTTGGCCTGGTCCCAGAGCTTGTCCATCTCGGAAAGGCTCATCCCCTCCAGGGCCTCGCCACGCCCGGCGGCCAGGGCCTCCATGCGGCTTATCCGCTCCACGAATTTATCTGAGGCCCGGCGCAGCACCGTCTCCGGGTCCAGCTTTAAGTGCCGGGAGACGTTGACGCAGGAGAAGAGAAGGTCCCCCAGCTCCTCCGCCGCGTCCCCGCCCTCCTGGACGGCGCGGCGCAGCTCCCGGGCTTCCTCGTCTATTTTGTCCAGGGCGCCCTCAGCCTCCTCCCAGTCGAACCCCGCTTTTCCGGCCTTCTTCTGGATCTTCTCCGCCCGCCAGAGGGCGGGGAGGCTCTTGGCCACGGCGTCCAGGTCCGCGCTCAGGGTATCCCGGTGCTTCTCGGCCTTTTTGATCTTGTCCCAATTTTGCAAGACCTCGCCGGAGCCGGAAACGGCGGTGTCCCCAAAGACGTGGGGATGGCGGAGGATCAGCTTTTTGCACACCCCGTCCGCCACGGCGTCCAGGTCAAAATGTCCGGCGTCCTCCTCCATGTCCGCGTGGAAGACCACCTGCAAAAGGACGTCCCCCAGCTCCTCCCGGAGGTGTTCGGGGCTTTGCTCGTCGATGGCCTCCACCACCTCGTAGACCTCCTCGATGAATTCCCGCCGGATGGACTCGTGGGTCTGCTCCCTGTCCCAGGGGCATCCGCCCTCGCCCCGGAGGATCTTCACGATGCGCCGAAGATCATCGACATCATAATTGGATTTATATTCAAAATCTATCATACTTTTCCCTCAACTGCAAGTAAAAAAACACGTTTCAAGGAATTTTACTTCATTTTCAGCAGATTTGCCAGTTTTTCACCCTTGGGAAGGAGCAAAATGTCCTCCTTGGTCACAGCCCGGAAGGCGAAGATCAGCACGGCGTACACCGCCACACCCACCAGAACCGCCCCACCCAGGCACACGATGGCCGCCAGCCGCCCGCCGCCCAGGCGGGGGAAGACGAATTTATCCAAAAGCCCGTAGACGCCCCAGGCCGCCGCGCCCATGAGGAGGGAGCAGACAAGGGGCCGGAGGGTGACCTTCAGGTAGTTGGGCCGCGCGGGGCTGGTGGCGGAGATGAAGAGGATATTCACGACGCTGATGGCGGCGTAGCACGCCACCATGCCGATGGGCGCGCCGTAGATGTGGATCTCCGGGTCCCCCACCAGAAAATAACTTATAATGATCTTGACGACCCCGCCCACCGGCAGCGCCAGCAGGGCCAGCTTCTCCCGGCCCGCCGCCTGGAGGATGCCGTTGGTGATGATATAGACGCACACGAAATAGCTTGCCAGCCCCAAAATCCGCAAAAGGGCGGGGCCGTTCTCGTTGGAGCCGGGGAAGAGCACGTCGAAGATGGGCTGGGCCAGCACCGCAAGGCCCACCGCCGCCGGCATGGCCAAAAGGTTCGTCATCTTCATGCTGGACTCCATGGTGGCCCGGGCCTCGCCAAACTGCTTGGCGCCCCTGGCCGCCGCCAGTACCGGCACCACCGCGATGACGATGGGGGAGATGAAGGCCGTGGGGAGGCTGTAGAGGGTGATGCCCTTGGTGTAGACGCCGTAGAGGATGTCGATCTCATTCTCCGCCAGCATGGCCCCGGAGGCCAGACGCCCCCGGACCACGGCGGTGTCCACAAGGTTTATGATGTTCATCACGGAGGACCCCAGCATGATGGGGACGCTGACGGAGAGGATGAGCCAGAAGGTGCGAAGGCGCGTCTCGGGCCTATCGAGGTTCAAGGTCATGGGCGTCCTGGCCGCGCTTTTCCGGGACATGAGGGCGATCACCGGGATGTCAAGGCCCAGGCCGATGGTGACGCCGGTGATGGCCCCGGCGGCGATGATGGGCTTTGCGTACCCCTGGCCCTTTAAATACCAGGCGATGGCAAGGCCGAAGACCATCTTGCACAGGACCTCGATGATCTGGGAGACGGCGGTGGGCACCATGTCGCTGTGGGCCTGGGTATAGCCCCGGAGCACCGCCAGCACGCAGGAGAAGAACACCGCCGGAGCAAGGCACCGCACCCCCGCCGCCACCTGGGAGTCGTTCATGAGATCGGCTAAAGGCTGGGCGAAGAGGAACATCAGCGCCATAGCGACAAGGCCGATGAGGGTGAAGGCAAAGAGCCCCACATGGTAAAAGCGCTTTGCCTGTACGGGCCGCGCGGAGGCCATGGACTCCGACACCAGCCGGGAGATGGCCACCGGCACGCCGGCGGTGGAGAGGGTCAGCACCAGGGTGTAGATGTTGTAGATGACGTTGAAGTGCCCGGAGCCGTCGTCCCCCAAAAGATTGTAGAGGGGGATCTTGTAGATCATCCCGATGACCTTCGTCAGGGCCACCGTCCCCGCCAATATGGCCGCGCCCGTGAGATAGCTTTGCTTTTTCGGTTCCGCCAATGAAATCGTCCTCTCAGAAAAGTGGGGAGCTTGCCTCCCCCGGGTAAAATTCTATTCACGTCCCGGCCATTTTACACCGCCAGAGCGGAAAAATCAAGTATTATCGGGACTTCCGGCCCCGCGTTTTCCGCGCCGGGATTTCGTTGAAATGACGGGAAAAACGCCACCAGAAGAGCGGCATCTTTTTTGACCGCTTGTTATGTCACCCTCATAAACCGCCCGCCGGCCCCCGGCGTTTACATAAAAATTGTGGAAAACCCTGTGGAAAATGTGTAAAACCCCTTAAAATTAGGGGCTTTCCGCCGCCCCTCCCGGTGTGGAAAGTTAGTTATTGTCAATTTTCCGGTCAAATTACCCCGTTCACTTTTGTAAACCTCCCCGTCAAAAATGACTGTCCGGAGGTGTCATCCCATAGATTTTTTCTTCAGCCGCACGTCGCTGCCGGCGAATTTCACGGTGTGGAACTCCCCCAAAAGCCTGCTCATGATGGCCGGGGAGTAGCGCGCCCCCAGCTCCTCCACGGTGAGGTTGGAGCTGATCACCGTCTTCTTCCCGCCGGTGAGGCGCGTATTTAAAAGCGTGTAGAGGGCGGAGACGGTGTAGGCCGTGGTGAACTCCGTGCCCAGGTCGTCCAGGATGAGAAGGTCGCAATTCTCCATCCGACGCACGTCGGCCCTGGCCTCCTCCGCCCCGTCCTTTCCGAATTTCTCCGTCTCGTACTTGGAAAAGGCCCCGGCGGCGGTGTCGTACACCACGGAGTACCCCCGCTCCGACACCTCCCGGGCGATGCAGGTGGAGAGGAACGTCTTCCCCAGCCCCGTCCCGCCGGAGAGGAACAAATTCAGCGACTCCGAGGAAAACCCCCGGGCGTACTGACAGCAGAGATCGTAGACATACGCCATCACCGCCCTTGGGGAGATGCCCGTGGCGGGGTCGGGGGTGTCGTCGTAGTAGTCTAAGCGGAAGCTGTCGAAGGTCTCCTCCCCCAGCTTCAAAAGGGCGGAGAGGTCCCGGCGCTGCTCCTGGGCGTAGAGCTCCAGAAGGCAGACGCACAGCTCCGTCCCCCGGTAGCCGGTGTCCCGGCACTTGGGGCAGACGTACTTCTCGTCCAGATAGTCCGTGGGGAGCCCCACGCGCAGGAGCTCCATCCGCCGGCTCTCCTGGAGGTTCAAATTTTCCTCCCGCAGGGCGTCCAGTGCCTCCACCGGGTCGGTCCCCCGGCCAAGGGCGGTCATCACCGCCTGGGCCGCGCCCTCCCGGAGCCGCCGGTCGATGTCCCGGAGGCGCGGGTTTTTGGCGTAGGCCTCCTCCCGGCGGCGGGCGTACTCCTCCTCGTTTTGGGCGCGGCGGCGGTCCAACCGCTCCTTGGCCCGTCTGAGGAGCTTACCGTCAAGGCTCATGCGTTCTCCCCCTTTATCTTTTTGAGTGTGGCCCGAATCTCCTCAAGCTCCCCGGCGGTCACCTGACCGGTCTGGCCCCGGGCCGGAGTCTTTTGGGGCTTCTGGGGCTTTTTGAACTGGGGCGGGGCGTCCCCGGCGGCGATTTCCTCCGGGGTGTGGAGGTTCTTGGCGTGCCAGGAGCGCAAAATGGAGTCCATGTACCGCCAGACCAGCCGCCCGGTGTTGGTGACGGTCCTGTCGTAGGCCATGGCCACGGCCTCCTCCCCGAAGCCCATGGAGGCCCAGAAATCCATGTATTTCTTCTCCGTGGCCGAGAGAGCCCGGCCCGTGATGCCTAAAGCCCTGGCCATGGCGTTCTCGCTGCCCCGGAGCTCCTCCTGGCGGCGTATGTAGTCGGCGGAGGCGTCCAGGGAGAAGATGCCCTCCCGTTCCCAGGTGAAGGCCGCCTTCTCGATGTAGCGCATGGAGGGCCGCCGTCCGGGGCCGTAGCGCCGCTCAAACTCCCCGCAGCAGTGGGTGACCAGCTCCAAAATCACGTCCGGGGGCAGCCGGAGGCTGTCGTAGATGCCGAAGAGGATCATGAGCCCCTCGGCGGAGAGCCGGGTCCCCAACGCCTTTTGCACGTCGTCCACCAGCTGTGGGAAGGTCTGGCCCCGCTGGAGCTCCAGCTCGATGTCCTGGGGGGTATACTGGGGCAGCTCCCCGGCGCTCTGGGGGAGGGGCCGGGAGGTCCGGGACTCGGCAAGCCCCAGCCTCCGGAGGACCTGAAAGGCCGCCTCCACCTGCTCTTCGCTTCTGTGGATGGCCCCGGCCGCCCCGGCGGGGTCGTACCGCCCGCCGCTGGTGAGGAGGTGGAGATATAAAAGGGCCGCGTCGCCGCTGCCGGAGCCCAAAAGCCTCCGGGCCGTGTCCGCCGACATGGTGACGCTCCCGTCCCCCGTCAGCACGAATTCCCCGTCCATATCCTCACCGTCCCTTGCGTAGTATTGTGTCCATTATATCAACTTTTTCCCCAAAGTACAACAGCCTAAACCATTTTTCCTCAAATCCCCCGCGTTCCCCGGAGAAGGTTTTCGCCGCAAAATCTTGCGGCGAATATTTTAATATGCGGCGTATGCCGCAAACCTTTTTATCGGGAGGCGTGCGCGGAAAAACGGAGAATGGGCCGGCACGGTGTCCGGCCCTTACGGCGGTTTACGAGGGTGCGGCGGTGGACGGGGGAATGGGCCGCCGTGGGCGGCGGCCCGTACGGCGTATATTTCGAGCGGTGCGATAATTGGAGCAGTTGATTTAAACGCGAAAACTTGTCGTAGGGGCCGGACACTGGCCGGCCCGTCCCTCCGATATGCTTTGACTTCCGTTCAACGGGACCACCCCTATATTTGCCGTACGGGCCGCTGCCCACAGCGGCCCATCCCGTCGGGTTGCTGTAACGGCGAAAAAACGCGCTACCCCCCTACACCCCCTATTCCCCGTAACCCACCCCTGTTTTTCCTTGACAACGGCGGGGATTGTGATAAAATAGTATAGTTTATATGTATAGCTGACTTTTGGGAAAGGGGGAAGGCCCATGCGGACGGAGGTCCTGGGCGTGGGGTTTGACAGCGTCACCATGTCGGAGGCGCTGGACGCCGCCGAAAAGCTCATGGAGCGCCCCGGCGCGGACTATATCGTCACCCCCAACCCCGAGATCGTCATGGCCTGCCGGGAGGACCCGGAGGTCAAAAGGGCCGTGGAGGGGGCGAGCCTCGTGCTCCCCGACGGCATCGGCGTCATCTACGGGGCGAAGATCTTGGGCACGCCCCTGAAGGCGAAGGTCCCCGGCGCGGATTTCGCGGAAAATCTGATGGCCCGGATGGCGGGGAAGGGCCGGAGCGTCTACCTTCTTGGGGCCAAGCCCGGGGTGGCGGAGCTTGCCGGGGAGAAGCTCTCGGCAAAGTACCCCGGCCTCAGGATTGCCGGGACAGCCGACGGGTATTTCAAGGACGACGGCCCGGTCATCGAGGCCATAAACGCCGCCCGCCCGGACCTGCTGCTGGTGTGCCTCGGCGCGCCCAAGCAGGAGAAGTGGATGGCGGCCAACCGGGACAAGCTCACGGTCCCCCTGATGGCGGGCCTGGGCGGGTCTTTGGACGTGTACGCCGGCGCGGTGAAGCGCGCCCCGGAGGTCTGGCAGAAGCTGGAGCTTGAGTGGCTCTACCGCCTCATAAAACAGCCCTCCCGCCTAGGGAGAATGATGAAGCTCCCGAAATTTTTACTTTGTGTGATAGGCGAACGTTTGAAAGGACGGTAAACAATATGGTATACATTCTTCTTGCCGACGGCTTTGAGGAGGTGGAGGCCATCACCCCCTTAGACGCCCTGCGCCGGGCCCGGGTGGACACCCAGCTTGTGGGCGTCACCGGTATGACCGTCACGGGCAGCCACGACCTTCAGGTGGAGGCCGACATCTCCATAAAGAAGATAAAACCCGCCGCGTGCGAGGCCCTTATCGTCCCCGGTGGACTCCGGGGCGTCCAGAACATCAAAAGCTCCGCCCCCGCCATGGAGGCGATCCGCGCCGCCTTTGACGCGGGGAACACCGTTTGCGCCATCTGCGCCGGCCCCACGGTCCTGGCCGAGCTGGGGATTTTGGAGGGCCGGAGCGCCGTCTGTTACCCCGGCATGGAGGACGAGCTCACCGGGGCCGACGCCAAGCCCGGAGCCAGCGTCGTCACGGACGGGAAGATCGTCACCTCCCGCTCCGCCGGCACCGCCTGGGACTTCGCCTTCGCCATCCTCTCCGCCCTGCGGGGAGAGGAGGCGGCCAGGAAGGTCTCCGACGCCGTCCACTATGACTACCTCAAAATCTGAGCTCCGAGGGCTTGTCCGGGCGCGGGAGAAGGGCCTGACCCCCCAGGAGCGGGAGGTAAGCGATAGGATCCTCACGAATCGCTTCCTCGCCCTCCCGGAATACCGCGCCGCCCGGCGGGTCTTCCTCTACCTGGGCGTAAGGTCCGAGCCGGACACCCGCCCCATTTTCGAGGACGCCCTGCGCGCCGGCAAGCGGGTGGCCCTCCCCAAAATAACCGGCCCCGGCACCATGGAGGCCCGGGAGCTCCGCTACCTTTCGGAGCTTGTCCCCGGCCCCTTCGGTATCCCGGAGCCCGGAGAGACGTGCCCTAAGGTGCCGCCGGAGACATTCGACCTCATCCTCGTCCCCGGCGCGGCCTTCTCTCCAAACGGCGCGCGCCTCGGCAGGGGCGGCGGCTACTACGACCGCTACCTCCCCCAAACCCGAGGAAAAACGGTCGCCCTCGCCAGACGCATCCAGCTCTTCAACTCCCTCCCCACGGAGGAGCACGACATCCCCATAGATTTCCTCATCACCGACGAAGAGTAATCTTCGTCCTGCTCCTAAAATAGGAAAACGGCAGCCCCCTTTCGGAGGCCGCCGCGTCCCCGGGACAAGCCCATTCCGCGTCCCCCGGGGCCCCCACGAAATCGGAGATTTCGTGGGGAAAGGAGGAGCGAACCGTGCGACTGAGGGATGCGGCAGCCGCCGTAGGCGACCGCCGCGTCCCGAAGCAGAGCCGGTTCCGCGTCCCCGGGGCCCCCACGAAATCGGAGATTTCGTGGGGAAAGGAGGAGCGAAGTCAGCGTGTGAGGCGTAAGGCAAACGCCTTTGGCGTCTGCCTTGCGCCGAATAACGCGACTTCCGCGACGACGTCAGCAGCCGCAGCCGTTGCCGTTCCCGCAGCCGTTGCCGCAGCCACAGCCGTTGCCGCCGCAGCAGCAGCACAGGACGATGAGAATAAGGATGATCCACAGACAAGAGTTACCGCCAAAGCAATTCATATGATACTCCATTCCGCCGACGCGCCCGGCAAATTGATGTTGAGGCCCCTGCCGCGCGCGTTCTCGGCGGGCCTTCGATGACTTTTTTCCTGCCATCTGCGTCATACTATGCGCCTCGCGCCCACGATGTGCCCGTGACGCACCGCCTTTCAAGAAGGAGGTTTCCATGTCCAACAAAAACGACGATCTGTGGAAGGAGCTGATGGGCGAGGATTTCAAGGTCCAGGACCTGAATTCCCCCGCCGATCCCCCGTCCCCCGAAAAGCCCCCGGAGGAGCCGGACGCGCCCCCGCTGGGCAAGGGCTTCACCATTGAATTTGTCAGCCGCGACGGGGAGAGCGTCCCCGCCCCGGAGCCGAAGACGCCCCCGGAGACGCCGCAGGTCAATGATCCCCCCGAGACCCCCCAGATGAGGAGCGTCCCCGAGGCCCCCA
>CANQZF010000034.1 GCA_947628265.1 uncultured Oscillospiraceae bacterium | reverse complement strand
AGGTCCGCCCCCACGGAGGACGCCACCACGGCGGCCAGGGTGTCGTTGTCGCCAAAGACGATCTCCTCCGTGGCCACGGTGTCGTTCTCGTTGATGACGGGGATGGCCCCGATCTCCAGGAGCTTCAGCATGGTGTTTTTGAAGTTTTCGTGCCGCCGCTGGTCCTCGATGTCCGCCGCCGTCAGCAAAATCTGCGCCACGGTGTGGGAGTACTCGGAAAAGAGCTTGTCGTAGGTGTACATGAGCTCGCACTGCCCCACCGCCGCCGCCGCCTGCTTGCCGGGGATGTCCGCCGGGCGCTCTTTGAGCCCCAGCTTCCCCACCCCCATGGCGATGGCCCCGGAGGAGACGAATATAAGCTCGTGCCCCGCGTTTTTAAGGTCGCTCAGGACCCGCACCAGCGTCTCCACCCGCCGGAGGTTCATCCGCCCCGTGGGATAGGAGAGCGTGGAGGAGCCAACCTTTACAACGATCCGCATTTCATGCCTCCTTTTCTCTCATCCCAACAGCCACTTCTCGCCGTTGGGCATGATCTGTATATCTCCCCGCAGGAAGTAAAGCTGGTCCCCATTTAGATTTCGAACCACCGTCTCGTCCCAATAGCGGTAAGCGGCCCCCTCGCCCTCCTCGTTCCAACGGTTGAACCAGAGCTCGTCGCCGTCACGGAAGAGGAATGCCTCCCGGTTCCCGATCTCATATGACCGGCGCTCCGGCCAGATGATCTCAAAGGTCTCTCCCGTCTGACGCGTCAGCATCAGGGGCGCTGTTTTCAGCGCCAGATTATAGCAATCCTTGAGCTCCGCCAGGGGGACTACCGCGTGGACCTGGGCGTTTTCAAGGGAACTGTCCAGCTTCAGTATGCGTATCTCCCCCGCTGGAAAATCCGCGAGGAGGGCGTAAACGCTCCCGTCCCAATAGACAGGATTTCCGAAATACTGCCCCGGCCCCGCTTTCACCGGCTCCGTGACTTGGCCGGAGGGGTATTTCACAAAGATGAGTCTGCCGGGTGTGAGGCTCCCGCCGTCCCGGTAAAGCTCCTCCGCCTCATAGAGGTCGCCGCCGGGGGCGTCCGTGCCGAAGTAGAGGTTCTCCGCGCCCCCCAGGGGCTCCAGAAACGTGATGCCGCCTGTGGAAATATTCTTCATCGTTTTATCTCTCTAAATTCCGCTCTTTCAAAATTGAGCCGCCGTTTGAGGCGGCTCAAATGGTTTTTAAGCTCTCGGTACGATATGGTCCCTGTCCTTCCAGATGTGCCCCGCCGGGACCACGCCCCGGACGCAGGAGGTGGGATAGACGCTGACCCCACGCCCCAGGACCGTGCCGGGGTTGAGGACGCTGTTGCAGCCGACCTCCACGAAATCGCCGAGAATGGCGCCCATCTTTTTCCGGCCCGTCTCCATATGCTCGTCCCCGGACTTTACCACCACCAGGGTCTTGTCGGATTTGACGTTGGAGGTGATGGAGCCCGCGCCCATGTGGGACTTAAAGCCCAGGATGGAGTCGCCCACATAGTTATAGTGGGGGGTCTGGACGTTGTCGAAGAGGATGACGTTTTTGAGCTCCACGGAGTTGCCCACCACGCAGTTGTCCCCCACGATGGCGTTCCCCCGGATGAAAGCGCCGTGGCGGACCTCGGTCTTGTGGCCGATGACGCAGGGGCCCGCGATCCACGCCGTGGGATAGACCGTGGCGTCCCGGGCGATCCAGATATTTTCGCCCCGCTTTTCATACTCGTCCTCGGGGAGGGCGTTTCCCAGCTCAATACACCACTGCCCTATCTTGTCCAAGGCCTGCCAGGGGTACTCGCAGGAGGCCAGCAGCTCCCCGGCGATGGATTTTGACAGGTCCAGAAGCTCAACGGTCTTAACCATTTTCCGCGTACCCCTTTCTCTGAAGGGCCTCCACGATGATGTCGATGGCCTCGTTGCACTCGTCCTCCGTGGGGGCCTCGGCCATGACCCGGATGACCGGCTCCGTGCCGCTCTTTCTGAGGAGCACCCGGCCGTTGAGGCCCAGCTTCTCCTTGGCCTGGTGCTCGGCCTGACGGACGTCCAGGTCACTTAAGGCCGCGTCCTTGTCCTCCACCCGGACGTTGCGCAGGACCTGGGGATAGATCTTCACGGGCTCGGCCAGCTTTGAAAGCGGGAGCTTCCGGTCCAGCATGGCTTGCATGAGCTTGATGGCGGTGAGGACGCCGTCGCCGGTGGTGGCGTATTTGGCGAAGATGATGTGGCCCGACTGCTCGCCGCCCAGGCGGTTCCCGGTGCGGCGCATATTCTCCCAGACGTACTTATCCCCCACGTCCGTAGTCTCAAACTCGATGCCGGCCTCCTCAAAGGCCTTGTAGAGCCCGATATTGGACATCACCGTGGTGACCACCTTGGTGCCCTCCAGCTTCCCGCGCTCCTTCATGTGGCGGCCGTAGATGTAGAGGATGAGGTCCCCGTCGATGACGCGGCCCGTCTCGTCCACGGCGAGGCACCTGTCGGCGTCGCCGTCAAAGGCGAAGCCCACATCTAAGCCGTTGCCCACCACAAGCCGCTGGAGGCCCTCGATGTGGGTGGAGCCGCAATTTAAGTTGATGTTGAGGCCGTTGGGGTTGCTGTTGATGACGTATGTATCGGCACCCAGGGCGTCAAAAACGCTCTTTGCGATCATGGAGGTGGAGCCGTTGGCGCAATCTAAGCCCACCTTTTTGCCCTTATAGGAGTGGGTGGCAAGGCTGATGAGGTAGCCCATGTACCGGTTGCGTCCGGCGGAGTAGTCGATGGTCCGGCCAATCTCCGCCCGGGTGGCGTAGGGGATCTCGCCGATCTCGCCGTCCAGGTAGCGCTCGATCTCCAAAAGGACGTCCTCGTCCATCTTCTCCCCCTGGGAGTTTATGAGCTTGATGCCGTTGTCGTAGTAGGGGTTGTGGCTGGCGGAGATCATGATGCCGCAGTCGAAGTCATCGATGCGGGCGATATAGCTGACGGAGGGCGTTGTGGTGACGTGCAGGAGATAGACGTCCGCGCCGGAGGCCGTGAGTCCCGCCGTCAGCGCCGCCTCGTACATATAGCTGGAGCGTCTTGTATCCTTGCCGATGATGACGCGGCATTTGTGGTCGCGTCCGTAATAGTAACCGATAAAACGGCCTATCTTAAAGGCGTGATCGACGGTGAGGCCGATATTCGCTTCGCCCCGAAATCCGTCGGTTCCAAAATATTTTGCCATAGAGATGCCTCCAAGAATTTAAGTATATAGCCTATCTTATGTAGTTTATCCTTTTTAGTGCCCGGTGTCAAGGAATACTTTCTTTTGAAATCCAAGGGAAATGTATTTGACAAGCGGAGAGGAAAGATTTAAAATAATTCCGGTGAGCGGGCCGGACAGCCGCGGGCGCTTTACGCGCGTGAGGAAAGTCCGGGCT
The DNA here is from genome assembly GCA_947628265.1 of uncultured Oscillospiraceae bacterium. Classification (GTDB taxonomy): domain Bacteria; phylum Bacillota; class Clostridia; order Oscillospirales; family Oscillospiraceae; genus RUG626. The sequence goes on along the minus strand of CANQZF010000034.1, from coordinate 8,055 downwards.
CCACAGGGCAAGGATAACGGGTAACACCCGCCAGGGGCAACCCTCGGACAAGTGCAACAGAAATAGACTGCCAGGGCGCGCTAATTTCGGTGCGTCCGGGTGATGGTGGAAAGGTGGGGTAAGAGCCCACCCGGCGCGTGGAGACACGTGGCCGCTGTAAACTCTATCCGGAGCAACGAAGGGGACATATGGGCGGCCCGTCCGTCCCCGATAAGGCTGGAGCCGCCGGGCAACCGGCGGCGTAGATTGATGGCTGTACTACGACAGAACCCGGCTTACAGGCCCACTTACTACTTCAAAAAAAGGCCCCGGTGGGGCCTTTTTTTGATGGGGGACGTGCGGAAAAAAGGACTTGAATTCTGCGGAATTCAAGTCCTTTTTTCCTGCTGCCGCCCTGCGCGCGCCGCCGAAGGCGGCACACTTGGGCGGCAAAAGGGATTTTTCCCGACGTACATGCCGTCGGGAAAAATATTGAAATTGGGGGTATTGCGGGGGTTATTGCTCCCAGGAGGTGTAATTGGCGTAGCCCTGGGGGTCGAAGGTGTAGGTTGTGCCGTCCACCTCGAAGGCGCCGTCGGCGAGGAATTCGCCCTCGCTTGTCCTGTAGCGCCAGCCGGTGGTGTCGGCGATCCAGCCGGCGCGGGTGACGCCTTCCCAGCGCTGGGGGATGCCGCGCACCTTGGAGTCGGTGTCGTTGTCCTGGAAGTGCCACCACTCGCTGCTAAGGGGCGTGAGGTTGGCGCCGGTCATGTATTTTGCCAAAAGGTTGGCGTTGGCGTTGTTGTTCTTAAGCACCGAATACCAGCTCAGATCGTGGATGGACGTCTGCATCTGGAGCTCTTCGCCGGTCTTTATATCCACCAGCGTCAGGTCCACCGCCAGCCCGTAGTTGTGGTAGGACCCGCTCCTGGCCAGGAAGTTGCCGAGCTTATATTCGCCGTCGTTGGTCATCACCGCGAAGTAGCTGGGCCTCGTCCCCTCGGGGGGAACATCCCCCTCGGTGGGCTCGTCTCCGGTGGGCTCGTTCCCCTCGGTGGGTAAGTTTTCATCGGTGGGCTCGGTGGGCGCTTCCGGCTCAGGGGAGGTGGGCTCCTCCGCACTGCCCGGGTCGTCCCCTTCCTCGGGATTTTCCGCCTCATCGCCGAAGTACGGCCAGTTTTCGGGCTTCTCGTCGGGATAGAGGCTGTAATAGTAGTCCAGCCACATGGCCCCGGCCATCTCGCTGTACGCGTGCTCCGGGAGGGGGTCCTCCAGGAGGGTCTGGGCCAGGTCGTAGAGGAACCTGGTGGCGCGGCCGGGCCTGAAGGCGTCGTAGATCTTCAGCCTGTACCCGTCCTCCCGCGCCGCCAGGGCGGCCTGGAGCACCTTCTGCGCCGTGGGGTACAGCAGCGGCACCAAATATTCCGAGGGCTTTTCCACGCTCACCATCTGGGAGGCGTAGAGATCCGCCCAGTACGGCAGCTCCACCCGGTGGCCCTCCTCGTCCACGTCCTGGCGGACCGTGCGGGTACCCACCACGCTCGTGGAGCCGGAGGCGACCTCCTCATAGCCGGGGATGACGGTGTTCGTCATCTTCGGGATGCCGTAGTCGTGTACCATGTATATGGAGTCGTAGCTGTTGGTAATATCGTACTCCACCAGGTCCCCCAGGTAATCCGGGAGGTTGATAAGGCAGTAGTTGCTGTCTATGTATCCCTTAGCCCCGTCGATATAGATGAGGAAAAAGCCGCTTTGCTCATCGATGACGCAGTAGGACTTGTCGGCCTTGGCCGTGCCCACCTTCTCCGTCTTTTCGGGGTCTGACCAGACGGTCAGGTCGTCCATGACCCAGACCGTGGAATAGACCACGCTGGGGCCGGTGGTGATGGACATTTCCGACGGGGTGGCGGAGAACTCGCTGCCCGGAAGGGGCTCGTCCCCGTAGGCGGTGACGCGCACCTCAAAATCCGTAAAGGGCGCTAAGGGGCCCAGGACGCAGCTGAGCTCCTGGCTGTCCGTATAGGTGCTCAGGGTCTGCCAACGCCCGGAGGGGTCCCGCATCTGGAGCTCATAGCGCTCGCCCTTCGTCTCGTTCCAGGTGAGCTTGTACCGGTTGTTCCCCAGCTCCTCCACATCCATGAGGAGCTTTGTCCCCCGCAGGGCCTCCCCGTGGGTGCTGACGGTCTCGGTCTCGGAGCTTTCGTACTCCACGTCAAAGCCGCCCAGGGCGCAGGTGACCGTAAAGGTGACGGTCTCGTCCTTGGCCGGCATGGGCACATCCTCACCGAAGGCAATCACGGCCTCGCCGCCGCTTGTCCGCAGGATCTCGTTGCCGTCCCCGTCCAGGACCGTGTACACGCCGCCGTCCACGCTCTCCCAGGTGAGGGTCAGCGTGTCGGCGTCCGGGTCCAGGACTGACTGGAGGGAGCCAAGGCTTGGCAGGGCTGCGGGATAGGTGGCCCTGAGGGGCGTTTCGCAGGGGCGCATGGCCTTTCCCGTCAGGGTCTTATACTCACGTCTCGGCGTGATGGTGACGGTGACATTCCCCTCCCCCACCAGGGTATCCGGCATAACGCAGGAATTCCCCTTCCGCGTGGTCCAGAAGCTGTCCTCGCCGATCTTGAACTCAACAAGGTAGTCGTCGGCGTTCTCCGCCTCGGGCCAGGTCAGTGTCAGGGTGCCGTCGTCGCTCCGTATGAGCTTCGCGCCGCTCTGGGGGATGGTCGTCACGGCGTGATCGAAGGGCATCACGAAAAGGACATAATACGCCGCTCCCGCAGCGGCAATAAATACGATCACAGCCGTAATGGCTATAATCCACTTTCTCATAGGGTAAAAATCATCTCCAGTATCTCCAGGGCAGCTGGGTCATGGGTATCATATAGAGGTTGGTGTTTCTCCCCTGCTTTCTGTGGGCCATCTCGAGCTCGGTGTCGAACATGCAGTTGACGCCGTCGATCTCGATCTCCACCCACCCGTGGGGGTTGTTGGGCGAGCACATGCCCGCCACAGCTACGGCGTCGTAGCCCAGCTGACGGGCCATAAACTCAAACACCGCCGCGTAGCAATAGCAGTTGCCGCGCCGGGTGGAGAACATGGTGGTGGCCTCCTGGATGTCCCATCCGACGGCGTTGGGCTCGTAGTAGTTGCGGGTGAGGTAGCTGAAGCTGTCGCGGGTGTAGAGATACGCGGCGCGCAGCTTATCGGAGGAGGACATTTCGGGGGTGATGACGCCGGAGAGCGCGGACTTGACATACTCGTCAATGGCGGCGTCCCGGCTGGTGTAGCGCCCGTCGGAGCCGAAATAGAGGCGTCCCACGTACTGGTCCGTGATGGGCATACCGTCGGAGCCTATGTAGTAGCACTCTAAGCCCACAAAGCAGAGCCCCTCCGCCTTTCTGAGGGCGCTGACGTCGCCCTCGATCCATTCCGACGACCCGGAGCTTGCGTGCGCGTGGGGGATCGTGGCTTCCAGTATATCATAATACGCCCAATGGGTGGCGAAAACGTCCGAAAACGGGGAGAAATAGAGTCCGCTCAAATATTCTTTGTCCGGCACGGCCCCCAGCATCCTGTTGATGGTTGCCACGGCCTCGCCCCGGGTCACAAGCCTGTCGGGCTCGAAGAGGTCGTCGCCGATGCCGTAGATCCACCCACGCCTGGAGGCGTAGGAGATCTCGCTATAGTATTTGTTGTCCTCCGGGACGTCCACGAAAGGCATGGAATTATAATAGCGGTAACGGTCCCCCGCCGCGAGCCTCACCACCATGGCGGTGAACTCCGCGCGGTTCAGCTCCTCGTCCGGGTTCAGGCTTCCGTCGGCGTAGTCCACCACGCCGATGGCCCCCAGATACCCGATGTCCTTGTAGTAGTAGGCCGTCTCCGACACGTCCTCGAAGGCCATGAACTCCTCGCCCGGCTGGTCGATGAGCCTATAGAGGAGCGAGGCCGCCTGGGCGCGGGTTATGGTGTCGTTGGGGCGGAAGGTGCCGTCGTCGTACCCGGCCACATAGCCGTTGTGCTGGCCGTAATCCCAGCTCAGCTCCGGCCAGGGACCGGTATAGGCGCCGCTCCCGCTCTCCTCCGACTCCGCCGCCAGGGCGCTGGTGAAGGCGGGCAGCGCCGTCAGGAGCGTCACCAGGGCAAGCATTGCGGCAAATATCTTGTTGATCGTCTTATTCAACATATGTTATCTTCTCCGATCCTTCGACTTTCTCCGTATATACTGTGAAGCCGTCGTAGTATAACATACCGTCCTCGCCGCCTAAATTTAAACAGCTGGGGACGTAATCGCTGGAATTAGGCTTCCCGATGGCCGCGATGAGCTCGCCGGCCTGATGGTCGATCATGCTCTGCGCGATGGCCTTCATCTCCTCGGCGGTGAGCTTCGGAGAGGCGGGCGGTTCCGTCGGGGGCTCCGTAGGCGGCTCCGTGGGCGGCTCTGTGGGAGGTTCCGTAGGCGGTTCTGTCGGAGGCTCTGTTGGCGGTTCCGTAGGCGGCTCGGTAATGACGTCGCTGCCGATGGGCCCGTCAGCGGGCGGCTCCGGGGTCTCCCCGTCTGTGGGGACGACGCCGTTGTCGGGCGGGGCGACGCCCACCCACTCCAGCACCGTGAGGCCCGTCAAACCCACGCCGTAGTCCGGCTCCGGCTCCGCCGGGGCGCCGACCGTCACCTTGAGCGCGCAGGAAGACAGCGCCGTTATAAGCGCCAGGGCAAGAATAACGATCAAGAACTTTCTCATATCGTCATCGTCCTCCAAAAATGATCTCAGACGGCGTTATAGGAGATGAGCTGTCCGTCCGTGTAAAACGACACCGTCCAGGGCCCGTTGGCCGCCGGAAGGAGCGCCGTAAAGCCCTCGCCGGTGAGGATGGCCTCGTAGACCGCGAGGCCGTTGGAGATGTACACCGGGGAGTCGCCGTCAGGCGCGGCGGGGAGCGTCCCGGAGACCGTCGCCCACCCCTCCGGCTCACTGTTATCGGCCCGGACGCGCACCTCCCCCGAGGGCTCCGGGAGCTCCACGTCCCTCTGGGGCGCGGGGACCACGGGCGCGTAGTCCAAAAGGTAGCGGATATTGCGCTCCACAAGCTCGATGACCACCGCGTCCGCGCCAAGCTCGGAAATAAGGGCCAAATCGTACTGGGGGGACCTTGAGAACCTGGCCGAGCCGAAGGAGGCCGCCAGATACGGGAAGAGATCGTTGCCGAAGGAGTCCCGGTAGCAAAGGAGCGTCCCATCGGCGGCGCTTTCGGTGTTGATGGTGATGCTGTCGGGCCTGGTGCCACCCTCGCCGAAGGTGAAGACCGGCTCATTTACGGGGACCAGGTCTGTTTCACTGTCCCTTCCGGCGGGGTAGAGCATCTCAAAAAGGTCCCCGGTGTGGGGCTCCTCCTTGAATTCGCCCTCAAAAAACCCGCTGTCAACGCCCAGAGCGGCGTTGATGGCGTCTGCCCCCAGGGCCGCTCCCCTGCTCGTCCAGTGGGAGTCGTGGGCGAAGTAGAGCGTCTCGTCCCGGTTTCCGAGGACATCGAAGAGATCGAGATAGTCACATTCCATGGCATCGAGGAGGGCGTAGAGCTTCTCGATGTCCCGCTCCCCCGTTATGGCCCCGAGGCGCATGTACTCCGGGTAGAGGGAATTTTTGTTGGGAGCCAGGGTGAACACGACCTCTACGTCCACACTCTCGCAGTATTCCTCCATGAGCCGGACGTTGTTGGCGGCGCAAAAAAGCTCCCGGTCAGAAAGGCCCTCCACGCCGGCAAGGTCGGAGACAGTCTCGTTATAAAAGAGCCAGCCGCCCCGCCCCACCTCCACCTCCCGGGATCCGGCCGTGCCGAAGGCGAAGGAGGAAAGTCGGCGTCCCGCAGTGATGAGCTCCTGGCGGGCGAAGAAACGCTCGTCCAGGAATTGGCGGGTATCGGCGAGGACCGCCCCGTTGAAGCCCAGCTCATCGGTGAGCTTGGGCGGCTGGGCCAGGACCTCATTGGCTCCCGCCTCCGAGGGCCCGAAGAAGGCCATCCCCAGGGAGGGGACCAGGCAAAGGAGCAAAATGACCGCGATAAACACCGCCGAGGCGATTTTTTCTGTCTTTTCCATCACGTCACCTCAGAACCGCGCGTAAATGAAGGGCGAAAAGCCGCCCGCCGCGAGCTGTGTGAGACAAAGGGCGAAGAGCGCGGCGTACAGCGCCAGCCGCGCCATCGGCGCCCACTTTATTTTGCTTTGGATACGCTTATAGAGCCCGTCGGCCACGGGCATACTGAGGGCGATCCCCACCGCCAGCATAAAGAGGTTCCTGAAATTCAGTACCTCCCAGAGCGCCAGCGTCCCGGCCCGGGTGAAGCGAAAGCCCGCGAACATGGCGCCGATCACGGAAAAGCCCTGGCTCACATCGGCGGCCCTGAACATAACGAACCCCAAAAGAACGGCGAGGAGCGTATAGACGTGGCTCAGCGCCGCGCCAACCTTCTTCTCCCGCCATTTTTGGACGTCGAAAATTTTCAGGCTCTCCAGGGCGGAGAGGAGGCCGTGCCACACGCCCCAGATGAGGTACGTAAGGCCCAGGCCGTGCCAGAGGCCGCAGACCACAAAGACGATGAACTTGTTGAGCGCCGTGCGGTACTTCCCCTTCCGGTTGCCGCCCAGGGGGATGTAGACGTAGTCTTTGAGCCAGGCGGAGAGGCTCATGTGCCACCGCCGCCAGAAATCCCCGATGGAGGAGGCGGTATAGGGGTAGTTGAAGTTCTCGGGCGATGTGAAGCCGAAGACGGCGGCAAGGCCGACGGCCATATCGGAATATCCGGCAAAATCGAAAAAGAGCTGGACGCAGTAAGCGATGGCCCCCACCCAGGCAAGGCGAATGTCCAGCCTCCCCTGGAAGCCAAAGACGGCGTCGGCGACGGTCCCCGCCGCCCCGGCGATGAGGAGCTTTTTGGCGAGCCCCCGGATGACGCGGACAAAGCCCTGGGCGGCGCGCTCCAGCGTCACTTCGCGCTCACTGAGCTGCGCGGCGAAGGCGTTATAACGGGAGATGGGGCCGGAGACGATCTCCGGGAAGAAGGAAACATAGAGAAGGAACCGCCAAAAGCCCGAGGCGGCATTGGACTTATCCTTGTAGGCGTCCACGGTGTAGCTGACGCATTTGAAGGCGAAAAAGGAGATGCCCAGCGGGGCGATGAGCGTCACGGGAGCGCTCTGGGCGAACAGCGCCCGCAAAACCCCGTCCGCCCCCGAGAGCGTCACGATGACGCGCTCGGCCAGCTTGAAAAGCGCCAAGATTGCCACATCCACCGAAACGGCCACGATCATAACGGGCTTTGGTTTTTTCTCACGGGCGATGAGGGCCCCCGCCCCGTAGGTGATCCCCGCCATCAAAAGGAGGACCAGGAGGTCGAAAAGCCTTCCGAAGGAATAGAAAACGAGCCCCGCCACAAGGAGCAGCACGTTGCGGACCTTTGTATTTTTTATGGGGAAATAGATCAAAAACAAGAGCGGGAAAAAGAAGAAAAGGAAAAAGGCCGAGTCAAACGCCACAATATCCACCTCTGAACCGGTATTGCGCGAAGGGACATGGTATCAACACATAGATACTGTTATTATAAACTAAATTATGAAAAAATCAACTGTTTTTCGACAGATTGCGCCCGCGCGAAAAGATCCCCCACCGAATGCGCTTCGATGGGGGATCTTTTTATGCGATTTTTTGCCGTTCAGTCCTCGTCCCAGTTGTGCCAGACGTTCTGGATGTCGTCGTTGTCGTCCATGAGCTCCAGCATCTTCTCGAACTTCTTGATGTTCTCCTCGTCCGTGAGCTTGATGTAGTTCTGGGGGACCATCTCCACCTGGGCGGAGACGAACTTGTACTTCTTGCCCTCCAGCGCCTCAAGGACGGCGGGAAAATCGTCGGGGGCGGTGTAGACCTCAAAGGTCTCCCCCTCCACGGACATATCCTCGGCTCCGGCCTCCAGTGCGTCCATCATGACGGTGTCCTCGTCGTAGTCCTCGTCCTCGTTGTCGATGATGATGACGCCCTTCTTCTCAAAGGACCAGCTGACGCACCCGGCGGCGCCCATGTT
>CANQZF010000033.1 GCA_947628265.1 uncultured Oscillospiraceae bacterium | reverse complement strand
AAGAGGCTGAACTTGCCGAACTGGTCGGAGATGGTCTTGTAGACGATGAGCTTGGTGGGGGCGGAGCCGTCCACGGGCTCGCCGCCCTCCCGGGGAGCGGGGAACATGTTGAGGACGCTGTCCATGAAGACCTCGGTGCCAAGGCCGGTGGCGGCGCTGCCGAAGAAGACGGGGCAGATCTCACCCTGGGCGATGCCGATGCCGAGAGCGTCGTAGACCTCCTGCTCGGAGAGCTCGCCCTCCTCAAAATACTTCTCCATCAGCTCCTCGCTAGTGCCGGCGGCGTTCTCCACGAGCTCGGAGTAGTGCTCCTCCACCTTGCCCTGGAGGTCGGCGGGCATCTGGGTCTCCTGACGCTTGCCGCCCACGAACTTGTAGGCCTTTTTCTTGAGGACGTCCACGATGCCCACGACCTTCTCGCCCTCCATGATGGGCTCGGTGAGGGCGCAGACGGAGGAGCCGAAGGCGCCGCGGATGGTGTCGAAGGCCTTTTCGAAGTTGGCGTGCTCCTCGTCCACCTTGGATACGTACACGGCCCTAGGGAGGTTCCGGTCATTCACATATTTCCAGGCCTTCTCCGCGCCCACGTTCATCTGGTCCTTGGCGGAGATGCAGATGACGGCGGTGTCGGCCACGCGCAGGGCCTCAAAGACCTCGCCCACGAAGTCGAAGTAGCCCGGGGTGTCGATGATGTTGATCTTGTAGCCCTTGAACTCCGCGAACATGGTGGTGGCGGCGATACTCGTCTGGCGCTTCTGTTCCTCGGCGTCGTAGTCGGAGACGGTGTTGCCGGAGGTGACGCTCCCCTGACGGGTGATGGCGCCGGAGACGAAAAGCATACTCTCGGCCAGGGTGGTCTTTCCGCTCCCGCCGTGGCCAAGGAGCGCGATATTGCGGATTTTTTCAGCAGCGTAGCCCATAAATCTCATGATCCTCTCGTAGTTTTAGTAAGTGTGTCGGAAAGAAGTCCGTACCAAGCAAATATTATAATACGTTTTGACCGAAAAGACAACTGTTTTTTGCCGATTTTATGGTGAATTTTTCAATATCCCCCGTCACTTCATCTTTTTGCGGGTGGCTTGGCTCATTATGTAAACCGCAATGCCGATGACGGACATGAAGAGGAAGATATTCATGGCGCTGGCGGAGGCGAAGGCCCCGGCCCAGCACAGGAAGAACATGATGACCACCGAGAGGGCCGTGCCGATGGCGGTGACGCAGGTGTTGAGCTGGGTGATGAGCTTCAAAAGCCGGCCCCTGGTGATGACCTCCGCGAAGGGGGCGAGGCCCGCGCGCACCAGCACCGCCGAGATGCCGGCGTCGGTGGGGACGGCGCTCTGGCTCAGGTCGTAGGTGGTCTCGATGGGCAGATACTCCACGCCGTCCATGGAGACCTTGAATTTCTGCTTGACGGTGTTGGGGGTGACGTTGAAGTCCCGGACGGCCATCAAAAGGTTGGTGCTGGTCCCCAGAAGCGCCACTAAGGCCGACTGGACGGAGTTGGAGGGGACGTACTCCATGGAGAAGACCCCCGCCAGCTCGTCGTTGACGGCGGCGAAGACGGAGCTTGTGGTGTTGATGTTCTCCGGCACCCGAAGGCCCATGAGGCTCATGAAGGCCCCGGTGCCCACTAAGACGCGCTTACCGCCTATGACGCCGCCGATGCCGCCGCCGTCGTAACAGGCAAACTCGTCCACCCGGGCCCTGGTGAGGCCCTGGTTGCTCAAAAGCTCCTCAAAGACCCGGGTGAGGCCGGAGCCCGAGGCGATGATGAGGGAGGCCGTGTCCACCATGACAAGCCCGGGGTCCATGCCCTCAAAGATCTTCACGCCGCTCATGGACACCGAACCCACGGGGAAGATGTCCTGATCGGTGATGAGGGCCCCGTCGGAGCCGTAGATGTCCTCCGCCCCCACGTATCCGGCCAGGGCCGCCCCGGCCTTGCGCAGGTTGGAGGCGGCGTATTTGAAGGGCAGGGCGAACAGGGCCGTGGCGGGGAAGGCCGCCGAGACGGCGGTGAGGATGGAAAAGCTGTGGGCGAAGGCCTCCGGTGCGTTGTGGCACACCGTGGCCAAAAACGCCAGGACGAAGGAGACGACAATGAGCAGGGGCGATAAGCTGTCGTAGAGGTTCTCTGATAGGTCGGGGGCCGCCAGCTTATTATAAAATCCGGTCCGCTCCCCGGGGAGCTTTTTCAGGATGCTCCGGTCCTCCATGTTGTCGTAATCCACCGTGACGCCGTAGGAGACGCCGGAGGAGGCGGCGGAGCGCAGGGAGTCGCACATCGCCATATACGCGGATTTCCTGGCGCTCATGGCCACCAGGAGCGAGACGGCGGACACCGCCGCCATGGGCAGGCCCCGCTCAAAATTCCCGGTGAGCAGCATCTGGAAGCCGTCCAGCACCGACACGGCGCAGGAGACGAACACCAGCGACTCCGTGCCCGGGGACAGGGTCAAAATGTCCTCAAGGCCCCGGATGAGCACGTCGAGGCCCAGGGCCATCACCAAAAGCTCCAAAATCATCAGGACGCCGGAGGCCGTGGCGGCCCGCTCCACCCCGAAGGGCGCGGAGCCCCGGGTAAAGAGGACGGTGAAGATCACCGCCACCACCGTGAGCGCCGTGGCCCCCAAAAGCCGGAGGCGCAAAGAGGGCACCCTGGCGGCGTAGCGCTGGGCCTCCGCCTTGAAATCCGGCTCAGGGCCGTAGTCGATATACCCGTCGTCCTCGGGGACCTCCCTCTCGGCACGCCCGTCGGAGGTGTCCGTCCCGGAAGCCCCTCTCCGGCTCCGGTCAGAGCTCCGTTCAGCGCTCCGGCCCTCCCAGCGGCGAACGTCGTCCTCGTCGTCGTCCTCGTCCTCCTCGCGGCGGCCGGCGAAGAGCTTTCCGAAGAGCCCCTGGCGGCGCTCATCGCCCTTCTCCTCGGCCTCCCCGCGCTCAATGGTCCTCTCCACGGCCTCCTCGATCTCGGAGAAATCCGGGACATCCCGGGGCTCCTCCGGCGCGGGGGCGGCGTCGCCGCCCACAAGGGAGTTATAGAAGTCCTCAAAGCTTGTGTCCTTCTTTTGTTCCTCCCCGTCCCCGTCGGGCTCGTCAAAGACGGACAGGTCGATCTCCGGGGGCGTCTCATACGCCGGCTCCGGGGGCGCCTCCATGTTCCGGGAGGGGAAGGCGTGGCGGCGGGGCCGTTTGGGCTCCGGCTTTTTGGGCTCCGGCGCGGGCTCGTCCTCCTCCCCGTCGGGGGGGCTCTGCCGGAAGAGGCTCCGGACGCGGCGGGACCGGGTGGAGCTGTCCTCCCCCGCCGGCGCGGGAGGCGTCACGGCGGTCGCCGGCTCCTCCGGCTCCGGCGCGGGCTCCGGCTCCGGCGCGGGAGCGCCGTTCCCAAGAGCTTTGCTGAGGATCTTGTCCGTTTCGCGTCGAAGCTCCTCGCCGGAGGCGGACTTGTCCCCATCGGGGGCCGCGCCGCCCTTGAACTCGGCCAAAATGGACTCGAGGGTCACGCCGCTTTCGTCGGCGGCGTAGTCCCCCGAAAGGTCCATGTCCAGCTCGTCCAGAAAATTTTTATCGTTTGCCATATAAAGACCTCCAAATTCTCCGAGGCTCCCGCCCCGGGGGATGAGGTGGCAAAAGTGGGCGCTTATCCCGCTTCTGCCGCTTTGATCACTTGGCGCTTCTCTGTCTCAGGGCCTCATAGAGCACTATGGCGGCGCTGGCCGAGGCGTTGAGGGAGGAGATATGCCCCTTCATGGGGATGGAGAGGGTGAAATCACAGCTCTCGGTGATGAGGCGGCGCATGCCCTCCCCCTCCGAGCCGATGACCAGGGCCATGGGGCCGGTGAGGTCGGTATCATAGACGCTCTTTTCCGCGTCCGCCGCCGTGCCGTAGATCCACACCCCGGCGTCTTTCAGCTCCCGGATAGCCGCCGAGAGGTTGGGGACCCGGGCCACGGGCATATATTCCACCGCCCCCGCAGAGGTCTTGGAGACCACGGCGGTGAGGGAGGCGCTCCTTCGCTTGGGGATGATGACCCCGTGGGCCCCGGCGCACTCGCCGGTGCGGATGATGGCCCCCAGGTTGTGGCCGTCGGAGACCTCGTCGCAGAGAATGATGAGGGGCGGCTCCCCCTTCTCCCGGGCGGCGTCCAGGATGTCCTGAACGGTGCAGTATTCCTTGACGGCGGCCAGGGCCATGACGCCCTGGTGCGCCCCGGTGGCGCTCATGGCGTCCAGCTTGCGCCGGTCCACCTCCACGATCACTGCCCCGGCGTCCCGGGCCTGTGCCACGATGCGCCGAAGGCCGGCGTCGGTGTCCCCGGAGGCCACGAAGAGCTTATTGAGGGTCCTTCCGGCCCGCAGCGCCTCGGTGACGGCGTTGCGGCCCTCCAGATAGCTCTCCTCCGTCTCCTCCTCCGGCTTCTCCCGGCGGGGAGGGCGGCTGTCCGCCGGTTTTCCCTTCTTGGGAAGGGGTCTTCTTCTGTCGTCCATAGCTTACCTATACTCCCGGAGTCGCTCCACCATATCGAGCCGCTCCCAGGGGAGGTCCACGTCGGTCCTGCCGAAGTGGCCGTAGGCTGCGGTCTGTAGGTAGATGGGGGCCAAAAGCCCCAGCTTCTCAATGATTTTGGCCGGGCGCATATCGAAAAGCTCCCGGACGATCCCGGCGAGGCGCTCGTCGTCCAGCGTGCCTGTGCCCATGGTGTCGATGTGGACCGACACGGGCCGGGCCACCCCGATGGCGTAGGCGATCTCGATCTGGCAGCGGCGCGCGAGGCCCGCGCCCACGATGTTCTTGGCGATGTACCGGGCCATGTAGGCGCCGGAGCGGTCCACCTTGCTGGGGTCCTTGCCGGAGAAGCACCCGCCGCCGTGGCCCCCCACGCCGCCGTAGGTGTCCACGATGATTTTCCGCCCCGTAAGGCCGGAATCCCCGCAGGGCCCGCCCACCACAAATCTGCCGGTGGGGTTCACGTAGATCTTTGTCTCACGGGTGATGAATTTTTCCGGGATCACCGGCTTTATGACTGTCTCCACAATGGCCTCCCGGAGCTTTTCGATCTCCACCTCCGGGGAGTGTTGGGAGGAGACGACGATGGCGGGACAGCACTCCACGTGGCCCTCGGCGTCGTACCGCACCGTCACCTGGGTCTTGCCGTCGGGCCGGAGGAAGGGCAGCTCCCCGGACTTTCGGACCTGGGCCAGACGCCTCGAGAGCCTGTGGGCCATGGAAATGGGGGCGGGCATCAGCTCCGGCGTCTCGTCGCAGGCGTAGCCGAACATCATGCCCTGGTCCCCGGCCCCCTCGTCCTCAGCGTCGTCGTAGGCGGAGTTCACCCCCCGGGCGATGTCCGGCGACTGCTCATCGATGCTGGTGAGCACGGCGCAGGAGTTGCCGTCAAAGCCGTACTCGGGCCTGTCGTAACCGATTTTCTTTATGGTCTCCCGGGCGATGGTGGGGATGTCGGCGTAACACTCGGTGGATATTTCGCCCATCACCAGCACCATCCCGGTGGTGCATATCGTCTCGCACGCCACGCGGGCGGCCTTGTCCTCGGCGAGGATGGAGTCGAGAACGGCGTCGGAGATCTGGTCGCAGATCTTGTCGGGATGCCCCTCGGTCACGGATTCCGAGGTGAAAATTCTGCTTGCCATAACGTCTCCCTTCACATAGGTACAAAATGATACAGTATATTGTATCACATCTTGTCGAAAAGTGCCACATATATTTAGAAATTTTTTGGACAATTTTTATTTTTTACATAGATCCCCCGCACGAGCCTAATTTACAAATTGTTTGCCTTTCCCCTGTGGACTTTTCCCAAAAAAGAGGTTATAATTACCTCGAGGTGATTGATTTGAAAGCCATTGACCGCGCCGTGGCGCGTTTTTGCTACAAGCACCCCCGCTTTGGCATCCGCAACCTGATGCTCTGGCTGGTGGCGGCCTCGGGAGCCGTGTACCTTCTCAACATGATGGACACCACCGGGACGCTCCTCAGCTACATCTACTTCGACCCCGGCCTCATCCTCAAGGGCCAGGTCTGGCGGCTCGTCACCTTTTTGCTGATGCCCACGGACGGCAATATCTTCTTTGAGCTCATCTCCCTCTACTTCTACTACTTCATCGGCTCGTCCCTGGAGCGCCAGTGGGGCACCGGGCGGTTCACCATCTACTACCTCTCCGGCATTTTCTTCAACATCCTCTTCGGCTTTGCCATGTATTTTGTGCTCCGGCCTCAGCTCGGCGTTATGGCGGGGCTGGCGGTGGGGGCGTCCATGAGCGCCTCGTACCTGAACCTCAGCATGTTCTTCGCCTTCGCCTCCATCTGGCCCGACGCCCAGGTGCTGCTCTTTTTCTTCATCCCCGTCAAGATGAAGTGGCTGGCCCTGGTGGACGCGGTGTTTTTCGCCGTCTCCATCTTCGCCCAGATGTCCGCCTTCCCCATGAACCTCCTGCCGCTGGTGGCGATCCTCAACTTCTTCATCTTCTGCGGCGGAAATCTGAAGCTCAACTTCCGGCGTGACCGGAACGTCTCCAAAAGAAGGACCGAGTTTCGCTCCGCCATCCACCAGGTGAAAAACGAGGAGAAGGTCCAGGGCTACCGCCACAAGTGCGCCGTCTGCGGCCGCACCGACGTATCAAACCCCGAGCTTGAGTTCCGCTACTGCTCCAAGTGCCAGGGCTACCACTGCTTCTGCGAGGAGCATATCAATAACCACGTACATTTTACGGAGTAATTTTTGCCGATTTTACCAAAAATAACCCCGGGACCGTACATTCGCGCAAAGCGATCACGGCCCCGGGGTTTATTGTAAGATAAGCAATAAGGGCAGCCCCTACGGCGGATTATTCGGTTTTTGCGTTTTCCGGGAAGTGTATGCGTGTCGGAGGGTTGGGCCGCCGTGGGCGGTGACCGAAGGGAATGCCCTTGGGTGCGGCCCGTACGGCGGTGTTCGGAGGCATGGTGGTAAACGGAAAACGGTCGGCCGTGGGCGGTGACCGTTTTTCCGATAGGCATTTGCTTTCCGGCATACGCTGAAACCTAAAAATATGCCGTAGGGGCCGGATGACCGTGCCGGCCCTTCCCTCCGTTTCGCTTTGACTTCCATTCAATGAGACCATTCCCATATTCGCCGTAGGGGCCGACGACCGAAGGGAGTACTCTGGAGTATGACCACATCGGCCCGTCCCCCGTTTATTGCCGCACACCCGAACACCGCCGTAGGGGTCGCCGTCCCCGGCGACCCGTCCTTCAGGGTACATCTTACCTCAAATAAACGCACCATCATCCGATGAAGGTATTCGCCGCAAAATTTTGCGGCGAATGATTCAATATGCGGCGAAGCCGCAAACCTTTTATGGGGACGTGCGTGGAAAAACGGAGGGCGGTCGGCCGTGGGCAGCCGACCCTACGGGACATCGTGCGTTGATCGGGAGGTCGGATGAAAATTGAGGAACAGGCCGCCGGGGACGGCGGCCCCTACGGCGTATGGGATAGTTTTTTTGTATTAATGTTGCCATATGCGTTATCGGGGGACGGGCCGGCACGGTGCACCCAAGGGCATTCCCTACGGTCATCCGGCCCTTACGGCGGTTTACGGAGGCGATGTGGTGAACGGGATACGGGCCGCCCAGGTATGCACCCACGGGCATTCCCTTCGGTCACGGCCCGCACGGGACGTTTACGCGTTGAATGGAGGCCAAACGAAAATGGGGGATGGGCCGATGTGGTCATCGGCCCTTACGGCGTTCAATCAACTGCTTTGATTATTGCACCACCCGAATAAACGCCGTACGGGCCGCCGCCCACGGCGGCCCATCTCCCCATTTATAATCCGCCCTCGCTTTTCCGCACACGTCCCCAAAGAAGGATTGCGGCTTCGCCGCATATTGAATTATTCGCCGCAAAATTCTGCGGCGAAAACCTTTTTCGGAGACGGCACGATAAAATTCACCACGATATAATCCTACCTGGTTTGGGCCGATGTGGTCATACTCCAGAGTACTCCCTTCGGTCGTCGGCCCCTACGGCAGAATTTTTACGTATGCAGGAAGATTTACGCAAATCGGAAGAATGGTCCGCCGTGGGCGGCGGCCCGTACGGCGGATTTTAGGATTTTTGCGTTTGCCGGAAGGGGTATGCGTATCGCAGGAACGGGCCGCCAAGAGAAGCGGCCCCTACGGTATCCATTGGTTCAACTGTCAAATAAATCGACAGAATTTCCGGGAAGTTCATGCAGATTAAAGATTGGAAAACGGCGGCGCGGGGGCTATAATATGGCAGCTTTTGAAAAGCGCATTCTTTCTTTCGGAGGCATTTTCCGTGACGCGGGACCTTACCACGGGCAATCCCATGAAGCTGCTTTTGGGGTTTGCCCTGCCCACTTTATTTGGGCTTTTGTTTCAGCAGATGTACAACATGGTGGACACCATGATCGTTGGAAAGCTCCTGGGCGCCCAGGCCCTGGCGGCCGTTGGGGCCACCGGATCCATCAGCTTTCTTGTTATCGGCTTTTGCACCGGCGTGTGCAGCGGCTTTGCCATCCCGGTGGCCCAGCAGATGGGCGCGGGGAACCACGGCAAGATGCGCGGCTACGTGGTGAACGGGGCGTTCCTCGCTGCGGTTTTCGCCCTCGTCATGACCGCCGCCACCGGGGTCCTGTGCCGGAGGATCCTGACCCTCATGCACACCCCCGGGGACATCTTTGAAAATTCCTACCGCTACATCTTCATCATCTTCATGGGCATCCCGGTGACGTACCTCTATAACCTGCTGGCGGGGATCATCCGGTCCCTTGGCGACAGCAGGACGCCGGTCTATTTCCTGGCGCTGTCCTCAGTGCTCAACATCATCCTGGACGTGGTCCTCATCCTTGTGGGACACATGGGCGTGGCGGGGGCCGCCGTGGCCACGGTGATCTCCCAGGGCGTGTCGGGCGTGGCGTGCCTCCTTTTCGTCCGCCGGCGCTTCCCCATTCTGCGGCTCACCCGGGAGGAGCGGCGGGTCCGGCCCCGGCTGTGCGCGGACCTTTTGGGGATGGGCGTCCCCATGGGGCTTCAGTACTCCGTCACCGCCATCGGGTCCATCGTCCTCCAGTCCGCCGTCAACGAGCTGGGGAGCCTCTACGTGGCCGCCGTCACGGCGGGGTCCAAGGTGACGCAGCTTCTGGCCTGTCCCTTTGACGCCATGGGCGCAGCCATGGCCACCTACTGCGGGCAAAACTCCGGCGCGGGAAAGCTGGACCGGCTGTCCCGGGGCGTCCGGGACTGCTCGCTTTTGGGGTTTGTCTATTCCCTGTGCGCCTTCGCCGCCATGGTGTTCCTGGCCCCCTTCTGCGCCATGTGGTTCATCGACCCCAAGGAGGCACAGGTGGAGCTGCTCACCGCTCTCTCCAGCCAGTTTATCCGGGTGGGCACGGCGTTTTTCTTCCCCCTGGCGCTGGTGAACATCGTCCGCTTCTCCATTCAGGGCATGGGCTTCAGTGTCCTGGCCATCCTCTCCGGGGTCTTTGAGATGGCGGCCCGGTGCCTGGTGGGGCGGTACTTCGTGCCCGTATACGGCTTTGGCGCGGCGTGCTTCGCCTCCCCCGCCGCCTGGATCGCGGCGGACCTCTTCCTCATCCCCGCCTGTATTTTGTGCATCCGGCATCTCTACCGCCGCTCCGCCGCCCAGCCGCCCCGCCGCAAGCCCCACGCCGCGTTTCCCCGTTTCCGGCACAGCCACGTATAAAAAACGGGCGGGTCAACCCCGCCCTTATAAGGAAAAGAATACGATTTGCTCTGTAGGGGCCGCCTCTCTTGGCGGCCCGTTTTTCATCTCTTTTGATACATCTCCGAAATCTCCGTGATAAGGCTCCTCGGCATACTTCTTGGCCCTCTCACGGCGTAGACGCCGTGGTTTTGGAGGACGTCCCGCCCAATGGGGATGGCCTCAAAGCGCTCCAGGAGCTTCAAGCGCATGGCCCTTTTCATGGTGACGTTTTCGTCCGCGTACTCCCAGGGGATGTTCACCTCCCGGGCCGTGAACTTGTATTTGACCGCCGACACCGGCGCGGCCATGTACATATAGACCGTGTCCCCCACCCGAATATCGCTGCTCTGCTTCCAAAGGACTGTCCCGTCCGGGCTCTGGGCAAGGCCTTCTTCCACGTCGTAGAATTTTGGGTTTGCAGGAATGAGCCAGTCGGTGATCCGGGCTCTGGCGACGCGGCCCTGCTTTTGGTCCGTCAAGCTCCGGCTCATGTCCAAAAGGGGCTTTATGTCCCGGAGCGCCACGGTCCCGTCCAGCAAGACCGTGATCCAGCTGTCCCGATTCATGTGGTAGGCCGGAAAAATCCCCACCCCGTCCCGGAGGGAGCCGGACAGCACCGGGTCGCACTTTAAATTGATTATGTCAACCGTTTCCTCCGACGGGAGCCCCAGCTTCCGGGCGGGGATGTCCATAAAAAGGGCGTACCACTTCCGGCTGCACGCGTGGCGCAGGACCTCATAGGTCGGGGCCGTGGAGAAGGGCCTGTCCGGCTCGTCGCCGTAGGTCTTTTTCGCGTATTCCAGGACCCTTTGGCGCATGGTCTTCATTGATCGTCACCTTGATTATGTAAACTTTATAAGCTCCGCGTAGCTCATCTCCCGAAAGCCGCTTTTTCGGTAGGCCCGCAGGGCCGGGGCGTTTTCGGGGTCCGCCTCCAGGCGTAGGGCGCAGCCGGGGTACTTATCCTCAAGGAATTTGAAAAATTCCCCCGCGAGGCCCCTCCCCCGGTACGCCGGCTCAAGGTACAGGTCCTCCACCCACACGCAGGGGCGGCCATACTCCGTGGAGAAGCTCCGGGCCTCCATGGAGTAGCCCACCACCGCGCCGTCCTCGGTGAAGACGAAGCCCTCCAGATACGGGCACTCCCCCACACAGGCGCCCAGGTCCGCGCGGAAGACCTCCTCCGAGCCGTCGGTGTGGACGGCGGCGGAGGCGTAAAACGTCCGCATCATATGAAGGACCGCCCCGGCGTGGGAGGCCGTCATGGGCTCGATCTTGACCATGCTCAGCCCTCCAGAAGCGGCTTTACCAGGGACTCCAGAAGCTCGTAGGTCACCGAGCCCACGGTGTTGTAGATGATGACGCCGTTCTGGTCCAGCACGATGGTCTGGGGCAGCATGGTGGAGCCGCCGTAGGACGTGACGATCCCGCTGTCGTCCTGGGCGAAGGGGATGGTGTAATCATAATTTGCCAAAAACGCGTCCACGTCGTCGGTGACAAGGTCGGAGTGGACCGCCACGATCTTCACCTGGTCGCCGTACGTCTCGTGGAGCTTTTGGAAGTGGGGCAGCTCGTTGACGCAGGGCCCGCACCAGGTGGCCCAGAAGTTGATGACCGTCACCGTCCCCCGGCAGTCACTGAGGTCGAAGGTCCCGCCGCCGTAGAGGGGGGCGGAGAAGTCCGGGCCCGTCATGCCCACCTCGTGGCCCACGGGAGGTTGGGGCTGGGTGGGCTCGGGGGGAGCCGTCTCGTCGC
>CANQZF010000032.1 GCA_947628265.1 uncultured Oscillospiraceae bacterium | reverse complement strand
AAGCCCTCCCCGCAGGGCGGGGAGGGGTAGGGGTGAGGTGAGAAGGTGGGGGATTTTGAGCGCTCAGATGAACGTACCTTCTCACCTCATCTGTCGCTAACGCGCCACCTTCCCCGCCTAAGCGGGGAAGGCTAAAAAGGTTGCGGCTTCGCCGCTGATTTTAAAAGCCCCTCCCTTTGGGAGGGGGCAGGGGGTGGGG
The DNA here is from genome assembly GCA_947628265.1 of uncultured Oscillospiraceae bacterium. Lineage (GTDB taxonomy): Bacteria > Bacillota > Clostridia > Oscillospirales > Oscillospiraceae > RUG626. The sequence continues at coordinate 11,443 of CANQZF010000032.1, read as the reverse complement.
GTGTAGATGGGTATACGGACCCACCCTGCCCATCGCTGCGCTCGGGCACCCCTCCCAGAGGGAGGGGCAAATGAGATCGCGGCGAAGCCGCACCTTATAAGTCCTCCCCGCTTAGGCGGGGGATGAACGCTATTTTGAAAATACCGCCGGGAGGAGTGCGTATGATTATTAAAAACGCCGGGATCTACCTGGGGAGGGCGTTTGTCAACGGCGACATCCGCTTTTCCGGGACTATCGACGAGCTGGGACATATCCCCGGGGAGGCGGATATGGACGCCGGCGGGGGGTACCTCATTCCGGGGCTGGTGGATATTCACACCCATGGGGCCTGGGGGGAGGACTTTTCCGACGGGAGGCCGGAGGGCCTTTCGCGGCTGTCGGACTGGTACGCCTCCAACGGTGTCACGAGCTTCCTGGCCACCACTGTGACCCTCCGGGAGCCGGAGCTCAATACCGCCATGGACGCGGTGAGGGGCTTTCGCCGCCGGGACGGGGCCCGGTGCGCCGGCGTCCACCTGGAGGGGCCGTTTTTGAGCTTTCACCGGCGCGGGGCCCAGAACGCCCAAAACCTCTGCCCGCCGGATCCGAACATGCTCCTGAGGCTCCATGACCGCTCCGGCGGTGCCGTGCGCCTTGTCACCGTGGCCTGTGAGGAGCCGGGAGCCCTTGATTTCATCCGCAGGGCCTCAAAGGTCTGCGCCGTGTCCCTGGGGCACAGCGACGCCGATTACGACACGGCCCGGGCGGCCTTTGAGGCCGGAGCCAGCCACGTGACACACCTATTTAACGCCATGCCGCCCCTCCTCCACAGAGCGCCGGGGCTCATCGGCGCGGCCATGGACGCCGGGGCCACGGCGGAGCTCATCTGCGACGGCCTCCACGTCCACCCGTCGGCGGTGCGGGCGGCGTTCCGGCTCTTCGGGGACAAAATCGACCTTATCTCCGACTCCCTGCGCTGTGCCGGGATGCCCGACGGCGCGTACACCCTGGGGGGCCAGCCGGTGCGGATGAGCGGCGGCAGGGCTACGCTCCCCGACGGGACCATCGCCGGCTCCTCCATAAGCCTCATGGAGGGTCTGCGGCGGGCGGTCCGCTTCGGTATCCCCCTGGAGGACGCTGTGTACGCGGCCACCGCCGCCCCCGCCACCGCCGTGGGGCTGGAGGCCGGGACCATAGCCCCGGGGCGGAGAGCGGACCTTGTTCTGCTGGACGGGGATCTCAACATAAAAGCCGTCTTCATTGACGGAAAACCATACGCAGGAGCGGCGGGGGAGAGGACATGAAGTATTGCTTTGGCGTGGACCTGGGGGGCACGGCCGTCAAGATGGGCGTTTTCCGGGAGGACGGGCATCTTATAGACAAGTGGGACATCCCCACGGACCGGACGAATTCAGGGAAAAGCATCCCCGGAGACATCGCGGGGAGCCTTTTGGAACACAGAGAAAAGCTGGGGATCCCCGCCGGGGACCTCTTAGGCATCGGCGTGGGCGTCCCCGGACAGGCGTGGCCCGACGGGACGGTGGACGCGGAGAACCTGGGCTGGGTGCGCTTTCCCCTGATCGCCGGGATCGAGTCCGCCTCCGGCCTTCGGACCGTGGCCGACAACGACGCCAACGCCGCCGCCATGGGGGAGTATTGGCAGGGCGTGGGGAGGGGCTTTCGGAGCCTTGTCCTTGTGACTCTGGGTACCGGCGTGGGCGGCGGGATCGTCCTGGACGGCTTGAGCCTCCCCGGAGCCCATATGGCCGGGGGAGAGATCGGACACGTCCGGGTGGAGCCCGGGGAGACGCGGGTCTGCGCCTGCGGGGGGTACGGGTGCCTGGAGCAGTACGCCTCCGCCACCGGGTGCGCCCGGATGGCCCGGGAGGCCCTTCAAAATTCCCACGAGCCCTCGGCTCTCCGGGGCATTGAGGTCCTGGACGCCAGGGCCGTCTGGGACGCGGCCAAGGCCGGGGACCGGCTGGCCCTGGGTGTGGCGGACAAATTCTGCCGGTATCTCGCGCGGGGCCTCGCGACCCTGGCGGCCATCGTGGACCCGGAGCTCTTCGTCCTGGGCGGGGGCGTATCCGGGGCGGGGGAGCTCCTCACCCGCATGACCGCCGCCCACTACAAAACCCTGGCGTTTCAATTTTGCAAAGACACCCCCATCGTCACCGCCACCCTCGGCAACGACGCCGGAATCTACGGCTCCGCCGCCTTAGCCCTCCGGACATTTCGCCAACGACTTAATTGAAAAACTCTAAGCAAAACGGGCGGGTCCCCCAAATGGACCCGCCCGTTTCAGCGTTCTTTACTTAAACGAAGGTCTATTTTTCACGCCTCCAAAAACGGTTTACAGCAAAGAGAGGGATTCCCTATCAGCTACCAGCGTGAAATCCCTGTGCAGCTGGAGAATGGAGGCGGGGACCTCCGGGGTCACGGGACCCAGAAAGGCGTCCCGGACGATGGCGGCCTTGTGGGAGCCGGAGACCACCATGACCACCCGCCGCGCCTGCATGATGTCGCAGATGCCCATGGTGTAGGCGTATCCGGGCACCTGGCGGCCGGGGCCGAAAAACCGCCGGTTGGCCTCCACGGTGGCGGGGCTGAGCTCCACCTTGTGGGTGCCCTTGGCGAAGCTCCGGGACGGCTCGTTGAAGCCGATGTGCCCGTTGGGGCCCAGACCCAGAAGCTGAAGGTCGATGCCGCCCAGCGAGGCGATGATCTCATCGTACCGCCGGCACTCCGCCTGGGCGTCATCGTTCAGGCCGTCGGGGATATGGGTGTTTTCCCTCCGGATATTCACGTGGTCGAAGAGATGGACGCGCATGAAGTGGGCGTAGCTCTGGCTGTCCTCCGGCCCCAGGCCCACATACTCGTCCAAATTCACCGTCCGCACGGCGGAAAAATCGATGTCGCCCTTTCCGTACCAGTCGATGAGCTGCCGGTACGCCCCGATGGGGCTGGACCCTGTGGCCAGGCCCAGCACGGACGCGGGCTTCAAAATGACCTGGGCGGAGATGATATTCGCCGCCTGCCGGCTCATGTGGTCATAGTCGCGCGCTTCGATGATCTTCATAATATCCCCCAAAAATCTCAAATTCAATAATTTTCAGACAGTATAGAATACCCGCATGGCGGTCTCCGCGTCGGCGGACATGGCGTTCTGGGCCGCCAGGGCCAGGTCGTGGAAATAGGTCACGTCCTCCCGGTCCAGCAGCTCCCGGACGGCCCGCACCCCGGCGTTGGACATATAGGAGAAGTAGTTGATCTTCCGAATGCCGCTTTTGATGGCCGCGCGGTAGTCCTCCGGGGACACGCCGCTGCCGCCGTGCATCACCAGGGGGAGCTTCACCAGATTCCGGATGACGGCCACCCGGTCAAGGTCCAATACGGGGGCGGAGCGGTAGATCCCGTGGCTGGTGCCAAAGCTGGGGGCCAGGGCGTCGATGCCGGTGTCCCGGACGAACCGGACCGCCAGCTCCGGCTCGGTGTACACCGGCCCGGAGGCGCTTTTTGCCCCGTCCTCCTGGTGGGCCAGCGCCCCCAGTTCCGCCTCCACCCCGGCGCCCAGGGGCGCGGCCATGGCCACGGCCCTGCGGGTGTTTTCCACGTTCTCGCCGTAGGGCAGGAGGCTCCCGTCGTACATGACGCCGGTAAAGCCCAGCCTCAGCGCCCGCTCCATGTACCCAAGGTCCGTGCAGTGGTCCAGGTGCACCGCCACCGGCACACAGGCCCGCTTGGCCGACAGCACCATGACGGGGCCGATGACCTCCAGGGGCGCGGCCTTCTCCCGGACCTGGGCGTGGCTTATGATCACGGGGACGCCCAGCCTCTCCGCCGCGCCGAGGACGGCGCGGATACACTCCAAATTCGTGGTGTTGAAGGCCCCCGCGGCGCAGCCTTTTTCCTCGGCGTAGCGCAGGACCTCCTTGAGGGATACAAGCATTGGACGTTCTCCTTTCTCTCACAGCGACCACTGGGCCGGGTGGGGGAGCTGATTTTGCTTGCGGTACAGGGATGGGGACATACCGATGTGCTTGCGGAACACCCGGTTGAACTGGGAAAAGCAGTTGAAGCCGCAGGGCTCCGCCACCTCGGTGATGGGGATGCTGGTGTTCACCAAAAGCGCCTGGACGTTCCGGATCCTGGTCATCTGGATGTAGTCCGTGACGGAAAAGCCCGTCACCTGCTTGAACTTGTGGGAGAGGTACGTGGGGCTTATGCAAAATTCCCGGGCCAGCCGCTCCAAGCTGAGCTCCTCCGGGTAGTGGGAGTGGATGAAGCCTGCCACGGCGTAGACCTTGGACTCCAGCTCCTTGAGCTCCGCCCGATTGGTGTAGATGTTGTTGTCCCGGTTGAGGAAGAGGAGGATCAGAAACTCCACGAACTTCTGGTGGAGGATCAGGTTGCGCATGGGGTCCTTTTTCGGGGCCAGGCGGAAGATGTCGTTGAGCTTCCCGCACAGGTGCTTCTGGAGCTCCGGGTCGAAGCGGAAGATGGGGACCTCCCGGTCGAACATGTGTAGGAGCTGCCCGTACTCGTCGGAGAGCCCCGCCACGGTGGAGGGGATGTTGAACTGGATGATGAGCCTCCGGCAGGGCTTGCCGGCGGGGTATTGGGTCTTGTGCAGACGGTTGGGGGAGATGCCCACGATGTCAAAGGCCTGAATCTCATAGGGGATGCCCTCGATAAAGTGGACGGCGTTGGGGCACAGGGGGATGCACAGCTCGAAAAAGGTGTGGAAGTGCTGGAACACCATGTTGATGTCGGCGCTGCGGACATCGTAGTCAAAAAAGTAGAAGATGGTGTCGTTCTCCTCGTTCACGCGGATGTAGTACTTGTCCTCATAGAGCATGAGATTTTGTACGGTCATGATGTCCCTCCCTCAATTCTCCCGCAGCTCCAGCCCCTGGCAGCCGGTAAGCCGCAGGGGGGAGGCGAGCTTTTCACCCATGGCGTCGTCGGCCGTAAGGCGAAGATGCCGAAAAGCGCTGTCAAATACGTTGTGGGCCAGGATGTAGGAGAGCCCCGGCTCCGGGTCCGGAAGGCCCTCCGGCTTCGGGCGCAGGTCGTGGAGGCCCTTTTCCCGGCGCGTGGCGGCGCGCAGCCGGAGGCTCACGTCCTCCAGGACCACCTCCCGGATGCCCCCCGGGGCGTGGGAGTAGAGGAGGATCCCGTTTTCGCTGTCGCACAGGATGTGGGAGAAGCGCACGTTCCGCACCGTTCCCACCGGGCCGCCGTGTCTCGGCAGGACCGTCACGGCGATGGGCTCCGCCGCGCCCCAGTACATATCCGGGTGGAAGAGCCTGGTGTCGATGGCGATATTCTGAAAGGACACGTTCTCGATGGAGCCGGCGTCCCGGAGCTGCAGGGAGATGCCCCGGTTGGAGCGGCTGATCACGCAGTTCTCCACCAGGATGTTCCGGAAAAGCCCCTCGCTCTCGGAGCCGAACTTGACAGCCGCGCTGGTGGAGGTCAGGGTACAGCCCGTCACCGTGATGTTCTCACAGGGGCCGTACTTTCCGGCGGCCTGGGTGTTTTTGAACACGATACAGTCGTCCGCGCACTCGATGTGGCAGTTGGCGATCCGCACGTTCCGGCAGTGGTCCGGGTCGATGCCGTCGCAGTTGGCCATCCGAAGGTCGTTGAGGATCCGGATCCCGTCGATCAGCACGTCCCGGCACCCCACCAGGTGCACCGTCCAGAAGGCGCTGCGGGAGAGGGTCACGTCCCGCACCGTCACCCGGTCGCAGTCCTCAAAAAACAGCATCGGGGCCCTGGGATAGAAGGCCCCCTCGATGTGCCACTTCGTCACCTCGCCGAAAAAGACCTCCTGATTGCCGTCGATCCGCCCGGGGCCGGAGAGGGTGATGTCGTGGCAGTGGGCGGCGTAGAGGAAAAACCGGGCTGGCGCCCCGTCGTACTCGCAGTTTTCATAGGACGGCACGCCCCGCCGCTCCTCCGATCCCACGGAGCCCCGGGGAAGGTAGTCGTCAAGGTCGTCGCTGCCCCGGAGCACCGCCCCGGCCTCGAACCGGAGCTCCAGGTCCGAGCGGAGCGTCAGCATACCGCTGCGGTACACGTGTCCGCCGGGGAACACCACCCGCCCGCCGCCGGCGCACGCGTCGATGGCGGCCTGTATGGCGGCGGTGTCCCGGGTCCGCCCGTCTCCCGCCGCGCCAAAGTCCAGCACGTTTCGTTCCATAGGCCCCTCCTGACGCATGGAATAATTGGATACCTGGAGTATACCACAGGATGCGCCACTTGACAACATAAATATTGCATCTCTTTTTGAATTAAAACACTTTAGACCTTTATTGTAACGTGGGGCTGCCAAAAATAAGGGGTTAAATTTGTCGAATTTGCACAAAGATGAATGAATTATTTCATTCAAAAAGCCTTAAACGCAATATTTATTTTGGAAAAAAGACATAAAGTGCGTAGCTTACCATTTGTGAATGCACTATAATTAAACGTGATCGGAAGGGAAAATTCCGAGCAGATTAACGAAAAACAGGAGGAATAGCAAGAAATGAAAAAGACTATCGCCCTTATTCTGGCACTTGTCTTGGCGCTGTCCCTGGCCGCTTGCGCGAGGCCCCAGGGGTCCGACCCCACCGACGGCCCCACCGACGGCCCCAAGCCCACCGACAAGCCTGATGATCCCACCAATCCCCCCGACCCCACGGAGCCCCCGGAGATCGAGGGCTTTAAGGAGGCCCCCTTCATCACGAACCTCGGCACCTACGGCAACGTGGAGGACCGCCTCCCCGTGAAGGACGACGTGAAGGTCGAGGATGACGCCTACCTCACCGTGGGCAAATACGGCGGAGAGCTCCACCGCACCGCCAGCACCGGCAACTGGAACGCCGGCAAGCCCATCGAGGAGGGCCTGTTCCTCTTCAGGGCCGACGGCACCGTGGTCCCCAACGTGGCCAAGAGCTGGGAGATCAGCGAGGACTCCACCGTCTACACCATCCACCTGCGCGAGGGCATGAAGTGGTCCGACGGCGAGCCCTTCACCGCCGAGGACTGCGTCTGGTTCTACAACGCCATCTGCCTCAACAAGCTGGACTCCAAGGGCGTGCGCGCCTGCCATCAGGACGCCAACGGCGATCCCGCCGTGGTGGAGAAGGTGGACGATTACACCTTCACCGTCACCTTCGGCACCCCCAAGTACGACTTCATCGAGGCCTGCGAGGTGGACCTGAAGTGGCACTGGGCCCCCAAGCACGTCTTTGAGGATATGGTCAACTACATGATCGAGGCCAAGAACGCCCCCGACGACGCCGCCCGCGCCGAAGCCGACGCCAAGGCCCTGGCCGAGGCCAAGAGGATCACCGGCGTGGAGTTCGCCGACTCCGCCTCCGCCGGCAAGGAGCTCCTCTATTACTTCTGGAACTATCCCGGAGTCCCCACCGTCAACTCCTATGTCCTCTCCACCGAGCCCGGAAAGAACTCCATCAACGGCGACTACTATGAGTACGTCCGCAACCCCTACTACTGGAAGGTGGACGTGGCGGGCAACCAGCTGCCCTACATCGACAAGATCGTCTACACCACCATCCAGAACGTGGACCAGTCCCTGATGCTCCTTCTGGACGGCAGCGAGGACTATCAGACCCTGGGCATTGACGCTATCTCCACCATCCAGGAGAACGCCAACGTCCCCATCAATATCTATGAGTGGGCCTCCGAGTCCTGGGGCGCCGTGCCTCACCAGATCCACTTCAACTTGGCTATCGCCGAGCCGCACCTGAACGCCCTCTTCAATAACCCCGACTTCCGTCAGGCCATGTCCATCTGCGTGGACCGCGATGAGTACGCCTCCATCGTCTCCGACGGCTGGCTGGCGGGCGGCCAGGCCGCTCCCCAGAAGGGCACCCTGGGTTACTCCGAGGAGTGGTCCAAGCAGTGGACCGAGTACGACGTGGCCAAGGCCAAGACCCTTTTGGAGGGCTGCGGGCTGGTGATGGGCTCCGACGGCTACTATGATTTCGCCGACGGCACCGACTTCACCCTGAACATCGTGGCCATGGCCGACATGGGCTCCGCCGAGAACTACGCCATTTTGAAGCCCTACTATGACGCCGCCGGCATCAAGACCACCTTCCGGGACTATGACCGCTCCATCATCGACTCCATGACCACCGCCAACGAGGTGGAGTGCATGATCTATCCCGCCACCGGCATCGGCGACATCTCCATCATCCTGAAGCCCAACTCCATGGTCCCCGGCACCGCCACCAACGTGGTCTGGTACGGCAATATGACCAAGGAGACCGCCACCGGGGACCTGAAGACCCTCATCGAGCTCAACGACAAGCTGAAGGTCACCGCCGACCCCGATGAGCGCACCGAGATCGCCCTCCAGATGCTGGCCCTCCACCAGAAGAACCAGTGGGTCATCGGCTACGTCGAGGCCGCTCCCACCATTCAGGCGGTCAACGCCCGCATCAAGAACTTCCCCGAGAACGGTATCTTCACCGACATCTACCGCGACATGGGCCTCGCCCACTGCTGGTGCTGGTACATCGAGGAGTAAGACCTGTCCCGGGCGCAATACTGAATACTACTTAGATCCTGCCGCGGGAGGCGTCCTTGAAAAAAGAACGTCTCCCGCGTTCGCGGATATGGGAAAGGATGATACGGGAAAATGTTAAAATACATCGGCAAGAGGCTGCTTATGTTCATCCCGACGATGCTGATCATTTCCTTCGTGATCTTCTTCGTCATCCAGCTCCCGCCGGGAGACTATGTCACCTCCTATGTCGCGTCCCTGTCGGCGCAGGGCGAGGTATTCACCGAGGCGGACATCGCCTACCTGCGCGAGCAATACGGTCTCAACGACCCCTGGTACGTCCAGTACTTCAACTGGGTGAAGGGGATCGTGACGAAGGGGGACTTCGGGTACTCCTTCAACTACGGGCGTAGCGTCTGGAGCGTCATCATGGACCGCCTATTTTTGACTATGGGCGTGTCCTTCGTCATCCTCATCTTCCAGTACGCGGTGTCGCTGCCCATCGGCATCTACTGCGCCAACCACCAGTACTCCGCCGGGGACTACATATGGTCGTTCATCGGCTTTTTGGGCACGGCCACGCCAAACTTCCTCCTGGCCATTTTGGTGATGTTCTGGGTCTATAAGGCCACAGGCCAGGTGTATCTGGGCCTGTTCAGCAAGGAGATGCTGCAAAACGGCATGAGCTGGCAGTACGTGCCGGAATTTTTGGGGCGGTGTCTCATACCGCTCTTCGTCATCGGCACCTCGGGCACCTGCGGCATCATCCGTACCGTCCGCGCCCAGATGCTGGATGAGCAGACCCGGCAGTACACCCTGACCGCCCGGGCCAAGGGCTGCTCCGAGGCCACCATCACCTACAAATACTGTCTGCGCTCCGCCCTGAACCCGGTGGTCTCGGGCCTGGCGGGCTCCCTCAACACCATCTTCTCCGGCTCCACCGTCTCCGCCATCGTCATGAACCTGCAGATCCAGGGGCCCGTGCTTCTGGCGGCCCTGAAATCCCAGGACATGTACCTGGCCGGTACCGTCGTTATGACCCAGGCGGTGCTGGTGGTCATCGGTATGCTGCTCAGCGACATCGCCCTGGCGTGGCTGGATCCGCGGATCAGATTTTCGGAAAGGGGCTGAGGATATGGCACTGTTCAAGAAGAAAAAGAAGGAATTTGACGAGTCATATTATCTGGCGTCCCAGTGGACGCTGATGTGGCGCAAGCTCAGGAAGCACAAGCTGGCCAGGTTCAGCCTGGTGATCCTCCTCATCCTCTATCTCGCCGCCCTGATGGCCGATTTCCTGGCGCCCTATGGCCTCGAGGAGTTCTCCGCCCTCTATAAGGACACCTCTCCCACCACGGTCTACTGGCTCAACGCGGACGGCAGCTTCTCCAGGCCCTACGTCTTCAAGCTGGAGAAGTTCAACAACCGCGAGACCTACACCGTGGAGATCCGGGAGGACCAGACCGAGAAATACTATCTCAAGCTCTTCGTCCCCGGGACGGAGTACAAGGTCCTGGGGCTCTTCCCCAGCAACATCCACCTCTACGGCCTGGTGAACGAGGCCGGCGAGCCCACCAAGGAGGCGCGCATCAACATCTTCGGCGCGGACAGCGCCGGACGGGACATCTTCTCCCGGATCCTCTACGGCTCCCGGGTGTCCCTGACCATCCCCTTCGTCTCCGCCGCCATCAGCTTCGTTCTGGGCATCCTTCTGGGCGGGATCGCCGGGTATTTTGGCGGGATCGTGGACGCCACCATCCAACGGATCATCGAGGTCCTCTCCGCCATCCCCCAGATCCCCCTGTGGCTGGCCCTCTCCGCCGCCATCCCGCCGGACATCTCCGTCTCCGCCATGTACCTCTATATCACCATCATCCTCTCCTTTATCGGGTGGACCGGCCTTGCCCGGGTGGTCCGGGGCAAGTTCATCTCCCTCCGAAAGGAGGACTACGTCATGGCGGCCCGCCTTTCCGGCGTCAGTGACTTCAAGATCATCGTAAAGCACCTGGTGCCCGGATTTTTGAGCTACCTCATCGTCAGCCTCACCCTGGGCATCCCCGGCTCCATCATCGGCGAGACCTCCATGAGCTACCTGGGGCTCGGCATGAAGTCCCCGGCCACCTCCTGGGGCGTCCTCCTCAAGGAGACGGAGGACCTGGTCACCGTGGCCAAGTGCCCCTGGAAGATGATCCCGCTGATCTTCGTGGTCATCACGGTCCTGGCCTTCAACTTCCTGGGCGACGGGATGCGCGACGCCGCCGATCCCTATAAATAAGCGGAAAGGAGCGGAAACATGGAACAGGACGTAAAGCAAACGGTCGCCGAGGACCAGGAAAACATCATCGAGGTCCGGGACCTTCGGATCAACATAAAGGTGGACGAGGGCACCCTCACCGCCGTCCGAGGCGTGAATTTTGAGATCAAAAAGGGCGAGACCCTGGGCCTTGTGGGCGAGTCCGGCTGCGGCAAGAGCCTCACCAGCAAGGCGATATTGGGCATCAACGACAAAAAGTGCAAGGCCAGCGGTCAGATCGTCTTCGACGCCGACGGCCTGGGGCGGGTGAACCTTTTGGAGCTGGACCCCAAGGGCAAGGAGATACGCTCCGTCCGGGGCAAGCAGATCTCCATGATCTTCCAGGAGCCCATGGTGGCCTTCTCCCCGATGTACACCATCGGCGACCAGATCAACGAGGCCACGCGCCTGCACATCACAAAGGACAAGAAGAAGTCCAAGGAGATCTCCCTGGAGGTGATGCGCAAGGTGGGCATCGCCAACGCCGAGAAGCGCTACAAACAGTACCCCCATGAGTTCTCCGGCGGTATGCTCCAGCGGGCCCTCATCGCCATGGCCCTGGTGTGCAACCCCAAGCTCCTCATCGCCGACGAGCCCACCACGGCCCTGGACGTCACCATCCAGGGCCGTGGTGGGCTCGTCGGCGATGA
>CANQZF010000031.1 GCA_947628265.1 uncultured Oscillospiraceae bacterium | reverse complement strand
CCCCCGGCCCCAGGCCCGGGCGGAGAGCTCCTTCATGCGGTTTATAAACAGCGTTTCGTTTTCCATAGCACCTTAATTTTTCAGCACCCCCGAGAGCCTTTTCACGGCGAACTGGGCCGCCGCGCCGGTAAAAAGCCCGGTGACGACGCCGGAGACGGTCAAAATGGGGAGATAGATGAACAAAGACGGCGTGGCGGTGACGGCCACGGCCGCCAGGATCTGCCCCAGATTGTGGGCTACGGCGGCGAAGACGGAGGCCGCCCAGAGCTGTTTTGCTGTCAGTATTTTTTTCAAGAGGAGCATCACGAGGAAGGACAAAAGCCCCCCGGAGAGGGAGTATACGAGCGCCATCATGTTCCCGGAGAAGAGGGAGCCCAGGAGGATCCGGCAAAGGAGAATTGCCAGGGCGTCCACGGGGCCCAGAGTGAAGAGGGCCGTCACCGTCACGATGTTGGCAAGGCCCAGCTTGACGCCGGGGATGGGCAGCAAATCAGGGATTTGCAGCTCCACGATAAAAATTGTCAGCGCCACGGCGGTGAGCACCGCGTCCCGGCAAAGCCTTTTTAAATTCATCCGCCCACCTCCGCGTCAACGTCAGTCTCCCCGGTAAGCTGGATGACCAGACGGTGGGGGAGGCACACGATGGGGGCGGCGGAGTCGGTGAGCCACCCGAAGTCCACGCAGACCTGGTCCGGGCAGTCGGCGCTCTCCACCCGTATCCGCCCGGGCTCGGCAACGAGCACGTTGACGCCCCGGTCCGTCTCCACGGTGTAGGTCTTCTTCTCCGTCAGGGCGTCCAGGTCGATACTGTAAAGAAGCTCCCCGTCCAAGTAGACGTTGGCCACACGTCCCCCGGCGGGGCGCAGCCAGAGAAAGAGGGACGCGGCGATGGCCAGGAGAAGGATACATAGGATTATGGTAACCAGTGTTCTCGTCTTAACCACGCCGTACCACCTGTAATTCCTTGGTTTTATAGTCGCCTGAGAGGGTGAAGGAACCCTCCAACCCATCTGTTATGTAAACCTCACCGCCCTCGGTGACGAGGACGAGATCAAACCCGGTCATCGCTTTCCAGAGCTCCACGGCCCGGTCAAGTCCCATGACAAACACGGCGGTGGAGAGGCCGTCGCACAGCGTCCCGTCGGCGCCCACCACGGTGGCGGAGACGAGCCCCGATTTGGCGGGGCGGGCGGTGGCGGGGTCCAGGATATGCCAGTAGACCTCCCCGCCCTCCTCAAAGTACCGCTCATAGCCACCGGAGGTGACCACGGAGACGTCCCGGACCTCCAAGATCCCCAGATACGACTCCCCGAAGGGGTCCCGGACGCCCACGCGCCAGGGGCTGCCGTCGGGCTTTGCCCCGACGGTCCGGACGTTGCCGCCCAGGTTGAGAAGGGCGCTGGTGACGCCGTTTTCCGTTAGGAAGGCGGCCAAATCGTCCCCAAGACGCCCTTTGGCCACGCTGCCCAGATCCACCAGGACGCCCTCCGGGAGGGTCGCGGTGTCGCCGGCGAGCTTCACGGCGGCGTAATCGATTTTTTTAAGGAGCGCCGAAAGCTCGTCCTCCCCCGGGACCCGGTATTCCCCGGTGGTGAAGCCCCAGGCGCGCACGGCGGGGTAGACGGTGATGTCCAGCGCCCCCTCGGTGAGAGCGCAAATCTCCAGAGCCCGGGAGAGAAGGGCGGCGGTGCCGCCGCTCAGGGTCCCGGAGCCGGTCTTGTTGAGCTTACTGATCTCGCTGTCCTCCCGGGTCACGGAGAGACGCGCCTCCGTGTCCGCGATAAGCGCCTGTGCCTCCCCAAGAAGCTCCTCGTCGCCGTAGACCGTCAGCTCCATCACCGTGTCCATGGCGAAGACGGTGTCGGTTTGGGGCGCGGGCGCGGGGGAGCAGGAGGAGAGGGCCAGCGTGAGGGCCAGGGAGAGGGCAGTCAACGTGGCGCGTCTCAAGACGCGGCCTCCGTAAAGTCTTCGGTTGGGGTTTCATCCGTCTGCGTCCCCTCCGTTTGCTCCGTGGGCTCCCGCAGCCAGGGGACGTCCAGCTTTACCCCGTCGGAGGTGTAGACTATGTACTTCTGAAAGCCCAGAAAGACGGCCACCGCCAGGACGATCAGCGCCAGCAGCAGGGAGAAAAAGACCACCAGCGCCGTCTTCAGGGGCTTTCGGCTCCTGTAGATACGCACATCGCGCTGTGCCATCAGAGCGCACCCGCCTCAATGTCGGCAAGTTTCCCCACGCGACGGGCGTGGCGGCCCCCCTCGAAGCTGTGGGAGAGGAAGGTGTCCACGATTTTTAAGGCCAGCCCCGGCCCCACCACGTTGGCCCCCAGAGCCAGCATGTTGGCGTCGTTGTGGCGGCGGGTCATCTCGGCGGAGTAGCAGTCGGAGCAGAGGGCGCACCGCACGCCTTTTACCTTGTTGGCGGCCATAGAAATCCCAATGCCGGTGGTGCAGATGACGACGCCCAGCTCGCACCGGCCCTCCGCCACCGCGTGGGCGGCCTTGGCGCCGAAGTCGGGGTAGTCGCAGCTGTCGTGGGAGAAGGTGCCAAAATCCACGGTCTTGTGGCCCAGAGCCTCCAGGTGCTCCTTCACCTTTTGCATGAGATCATAGCCGCCGTGGTCGCAGCCGAGAGCAATATTCATAAAAATTCCTCCTTAAAGCCGTACAAACTCAGGCTTGTGTTCCTTGTAGAGACAGACGTACTTAAAGCCCAGGGAGCGCAGAAGCTCGTACCCCTCCCGGATGCCCTGGCCCGCGTCCTGGGCACGGTGGGAGTCGGAGCCCACGGTGACGATCTCGCCGCCCATGTCCCGGTAGAGCCTCACCACCGAGGGCTGGGGCAAAAAATCGCCGAGAGCGTCCGTCAGGGCGGCGGTGTTCACCTCGATGCCCACGCCGCGCTCCACGCAGGCTTTGAAAAGGACGCGCAGACGGTCCTCAAAGGCCATCATGTCGAAGCCCTTGCCCTGGCGGGCCATGTATTTTTGCATATACCCGATGTGCCCCAGAACGTCGCACATCCCGGAGCGGGTCATCTCGATGTACTCGTCGATGTACTGCTCCACGGCGGGCCGGAAATTCTCAAAATCCTCGGGGTAGCTGAGATAGTAAAAGTCCCGGGCCGAGCGCAGATTGTGGACGGAGCCGATGACAAAGTCAAGGCAGGGCTGGGCGTAGATCCGCCGCCCCTCCTCGGGTAGGTAGTGGGGCGCGCCCACCTCGGCGCCCAGGCGCACGTCAAGGGAACCCGCCATCACGCTTTTGACCCGCTGAAAGTCCCCGATAAGCGCCTCCCAGGCCGTAAAGGGCGGGAACTGGTCGGGATACTCCGGGTCCTGGGTGCAGTTTTCCATGTGGTTTGTGACGCAGATATGGGTCATCCCCCGCGCCATCGCGCCCCGGGCCATGTCCAGCATGGTGTCATGGGCGTCCGGGGAGTAGGGGGAGCAGTGCATATGATAATCCGCCAGCAAGCTCTTCGCCTCCGTGATTGTAATTAAAATAAGTATATCAGGAACAACGTAAAAAAGCAAGAGCGCCGCGATCCCCTGTTGCATGGGCTGCCGGGGGTTTTAAAAAGGGATGCCGCCCAAATTGCCCCTCCCTCCGGGAGGGGTGCCCGAGCGCAGCGATGGGCAGGGTGGGTCCGTAAATCCATCTACACCCCCACCCCCTGCCCCCTCCCAAAGGGAGGGGCACTGGACCCTCGCACGCTCATAAAAGGGGCGGGGCTCTATCAACGGACCCACCCCCGAACACTGCCGTAGGGGTCGCCGCCCACGGCGACCCGTCCATCAATTCATATCCGGACCCCCAATCAACGCAAAATGTTCCCGTAGGGGCCGGACACCCGGCCGGCCCGTCCCGGTTGGATGATTAGGTGGTTGCGATAAAACGAAAATTGTCGGTCAACGGGGGACGGGCCGCTGTGGGCAGCGGCCCCTACGGCATAATGGGGGTGTTTTCGTTGAAGGGGAGGCGTATGCGTATCGAAGAGACGGGCCGCCCAGTGTGCGGCCCCTACGGCAAATTTTCGTGTTTAATTCAAGTATTTCGATTAATGCACTGCCCAAAAAATACGCTGTAAGGGCCGATGACCACATCGGCCCATTCCCCAATTTTCGTCCGGCCCCAAATCAACGCACAAATGCCTCCGTACGTGCCGGACACCTGGGCGGCCCGACCCCGGATTTCCTGCCATGGTCTGAAAAAAGGTTTGCGGCGAAGCCGCATATTTAATTATTCGCCGCAAAATTTGCGGCGAAAACCACTTTTTGGATGGTAGCGCATTTTTTGGCGCAATATAAATCCAGCCCGTAAGGGCCGATGTGGTCATCGGCCCTTACAGCAGATTATTAGATTTCAGCGTTTGCCGAGAGGCGTGTGCGTATCGGAAGGACGGGCCGCCAAGAGAGACGGCCCCTACGGCATAATGGGGGTTTTCATTGAACGGAAGGCAAAAGCGTATCGGAGGGACGGGCCGGCACGGTGTCCGGCCCCTACGATTTTTAAGCGGTAAACAAAATCCCCGGCGCGTTTTTCGCGCCGGGGGAAAATTATTTTTTCTTCCCAAACTTTCTTGGCTTCTGGGCGCCGCCGCCGAGGGTTTCGTCCAGCTTGCGCACCAGCTCCCGCTGTTCGGCGTTGAGGCTTTTGGGGATGGTGACGACCACGGTGACGTACTGGTCGCCGCGCCCGGAGGAGCGGAAGTACGGGATGCCCTTGCCCCGGAGGCGGAAGGTGTCGCCGTTCTGGGTCCCTTCGGGGATGGTGTACTTGACCTTGCCGTCCAGGGTGGGGACCTCGAGCTCCGCGCCCAGCATGGCCTGGGTCACGGTGATGGGCATCTCGCACAGCACCGAGGTGCCGTCCCGCTCGAAAAACTCATGGGGCCGGACGGAGACGGTGACGAGGAGGTCCCCGGCGGGCCCGCCGTTATACCCGGCGCTGCCCTGTCCGCCCAGGGACATGGTGACGTTGCTCTGGATACCGGCGTCGATGTGGATGTTGACGCTCCTCTGGCGCCGGATCCGGCCCTGGCCCCGGCACTTCTGGCAGGGCTGGTGGATGATCTTCCCCTTGCCGTGACACCGGGGGCACTCGGACTGCACCTGGCTCATGCCCAGAATGGTCCTCTGGGTGGTGACGGTATAGCCGGAGCCGTGGCAGTCGGGGCAGACCTCCGCCGTGGTGCCGGGGGCGCAGCCGGTGCCGCCGCAGTCGTCGCAGTTCTCCACCCGGGAGACGCTGACGGTCTTGTCGCAGCCGAAGGCGGCCTCCTCAAAGCTCAAAGAGACGCCCACGCGTATGTCCTCCCCCGGACGGGGGCCGTTGCGGGTCCGGGCGCGCCCTCCGCCGAAGCCTCCGAAGCCCCCGCCGAAGATGTTGCCCAGAATGTCGCCAAAATCGAAGTCCACGCCGCCAAAGCCGCCGCCGTAGGCCCCGCCGTTCTGGGCGGCGTAGCTGGGGTCCACCCCGGCGAAGCCGAACTGGTCGTATTTGGCCCGCTTATCCTTGTCGGACAGCACCTCGTAGGCCTCTCCGGCCTCCTTCAGCCGCTCCTCACAGGCCTTGTCCCCGGGGTGGAGGTCCGGGTGGTTCTCCTTGGCGATCTTATAGAAGGCCTTCTTGAGCTCCGCGTCCGTGGCGGTTTTTGGAACGCCAAGGACCTCATAGTAATCACGTTTATCTGCCATAATAGCCTCGCAGAAAATGATTTTTAAACACTCAAACTCCTCCGGGGATAGATCCCCGGAGGGTCAGAAAGAGCGGTTAGCTCTTATTTTTTATCGTCGTCGTCCACTACGGTGTAGTCGGCGTCATAGTACTGCTGGCCGCCGGGGTTGCCCTGGTTCCCGCCGGGGTTGCCGCCCATGTTGGGGTCGTAGCCGCCCTGAGGACCGCCCTGGGGGTTGGCCTGGGCGTAGAGCTTCTCGCTGGCCTTGTAGAAGGCCTGGGTGAGGGCGTCGGTGGCGGACTTGATGGCGGCGGTGTCGGTGCCGGCAAGGGCGCTCTTCAGGTTCTGAAGGGCCGTCTCCACCTCGCGCTTGTCATTGGGGTCCAGCTTGTCGCCGGACTCGGAGAGGATCTTCTCCGTCTGATAGACCATCTGGTCGCCCTGGTTGCGGGTGTCCACCTCCTCGCGGCGCTTGGCGTCCTCGGCGGCGTACTGCTCGGCCTCCCGGACGGCCTTCTCCACCTCGTCCTTGGACATATTGGAGGAGGAGGTGATGGTGATGTGCTGCTCCCGGCCGGTGCCCAGGTCCTTGGCGGATACGTTGACGATGCCGTTGGCGTCGATGTCGAAGCTGACCTCGATCTGGGGCACGCCGCGCCTTGCCGGGGCGATGCCGTCTAAGTGGAAGCGGCCCAGGGACTTGTTGTACTGGGCCATCTCACGCTCGCCCTGGAGGACGTTGACCTCAACGGAGGTCTGGTTGTCCGCGGCGGTGGAGAACACCTGCTTGCGGTTGCAGGGGATGGTGGTGTTGCGCTCGATGATCTTGGTGAACACGCCGCCCAGGGTCTCAATGCCGAGACTCAGCGGGGTGACGTCAAGAAGAAGGATACCCTCCACGTCGCCGCCCAGGACGCCGCCCTGGATGGCCGCGCCGACGGCTACGCACTCGTCGGGGTTGATGCCCTTGAAGCCGTCCTTGCCGGTGAGCTTCTTGACCTCGTCCTGGACGGCGGGGATGCGGCTGGAGCCGCCCACCATCAGGACCTTGGAGATGTCCGCCCCGGAGAGGCCGGCGTCCGACATGGCCTGGCGCACGGGGCCGGCGGTGGCCTCCACCAGATGGGCCGTCAGCTCATTGAACTTGGCCCTCGTCAGGGTCACGTCCAGGTGCTTGGGGCCGGTGGCGTCGGCGGTGATGTAGGGCAGGTTCACGGTGGTGCTCATCATGCCACTGAGGTCGCACTTGGCCTTCTCGGCGGCCTCGCGGAGTCTCTGCATGGCCACGCGGTCGGTGGAGAGGTCCACGCCGTTGGACTTTTTGAATTCGTCGATGAGGTACTTCACCACGCACTGGTCGAAGTCGTCGCCGCCCAGGCGGTTGTTGCCGGCGGTGGCCAGGACCTCGATGACGCCGTCGTCGATGTTCAGAATGGACACGTCGAAGGTGCCGCCGCCCAGGTCGTAGACCATGATCTTCTGGCTCTGCTCCTTGTCCACGCCGTAGGCCAGCGCGGCGGCGGTGGGCTCGTTGATGATGCGCTTCACGTCAAGGCCGGCGATCCTGCCGGCGTCCTTGGTGGCCTGACGCTGGGAGTCGGTGAAGTAGGCGGGGACGGTGATGACCGCCTCGGTGACGGGCTGGCCCAGATACGCCTCCGCGTCGGCCTTGAGCTTCATGAGGACCATGGAGCTGATCTCCTGGGGGGTGTAGGACTTGCCGTCGATGGTGACGCGGTAGTTGGAGCCCATCTCACGCTTGATGGAGCTGACTGTCCTGTCGGGGTTGGTGATGGCCTGGCGCTTGGCCACATGGCCCACCATGCGCTCGCCGTCCTTGGAGAAGGCCACCACGGACGGGGTGGTGCGCATCCCCTCGGCGTTGGCGATGACCACGGGCTCGCCACCCTCCATCACCGCCACGCAGCTATTTGTAGTACCAAGATCGATACCGATGATTTTGCCCATTGTTTTTTCCTCCTATATGAATTGAAATTGTTTATGATAGAAAGCCAATTTCAGTTGGCTACTTTGACCATGGAAAACCGAATGACCTTATCTCCCAATGTGAAGCCCTTCTGGAACTCCTCCACGATCTCGTTCTCGCCGTAATTTTCGTCGTCTACGTGCATCACGGCGTTGTGGAGCTTTGCGTCGAATTTCTGGCCCACGGCCTCGATCTTCTTGACGCCCAGGCCCTCCAGGACCTGCTCCAGCTGGGTCATGGTCATCTGGACGCCCTTTAAGAACGCCTCGTCCGCGCACCCCGTCTTCAGCGCCCGCTCCAGGTTGTCGTAGACGGGCAAAAACGGCGTCACGGCGTCGGTCTTCACCTGGGCGTACAGCGCCTCCCGCTCCTTCTGGCTGCGGCGGCG
Source organism: uncultured Oscillospiraceae bacterium (assembly GCA_947628265.1). GTDB lineage: Bacteria > Bacillota > Clostridia > Oscillospirales > Oscillospiraceae > RUG626. The sequence goes on along the minus strand of CANQZF010000031.1, from coordinate 3,785 downwards.
GTAATTTTCATACTCGGCGTAGAGCCGCACGTACTTGTCCTTCTCGGCGGCCAGAAGCTCCTCCGGCGTGGGCTCCTTTTTCTCGGGCTCCGCCGGGGCCTCGGCTTCCGGCTCCGGGGTTTCCAGGACATTCTCCTCCGGGGCCTCGTCGGCGGGCTTCTTTTTCTTGTCAGACATCGCTGTCATCTCCCTTTATCATAAGTTTCCCGAAACCTCTTGGCGGGGCGGAGCCGCCCCCCAAAAGCCGGGACAGGCTGCCGGCGATGAAGCTGAGCTTCGCCGCCACAGCGGAGTAATCCATTCTCGTGGGACCCACCACGCCGATGAGCCCCCGCATCCCGTCCCCGGCGTTGTAGCTTGCCAGGACGACGCTGGAATTTTGAAGCTCCAGCGCGGCGTTCTCGGGGCCGATAAGCACCCGCACGTCCCCGTATTCCCCCTGCCCCGTGAGGGCGGTGAGGTTTTTCGCGTCGGACAGGTAGTTGATGAGCTCGTGGGCCTTGTTGGGGTCCTGAAACTCCGGGAGCTTCAGGAGGTTTGCCTCCCCGGACACGTTGGCCCCGCCGCCGTGGGAGGTGGTCAGCGTCTCGATGACAAAGCCCGCGATGACGGAGGTGAGGCCCATGGTGTCCCCAACGGCCCGCTCCGTGGAGCTGATGAGCTCCGCCGTCATGCGCTCCTCCGGGATGCCGGTGAAGGCGGAGTTGAACACCGCCGAGAGCCTTACAAGCATACTCTCCGTAAAGGAGAAGGGCAGGTGCACCAGCTTGTTTTTCACCTCGTCCGTGCTTAAAAGCAGCACGATAATGAAAGAGTTGGGGTCCAGGTAGATGAGGTCGAAGCGCTTCGCCGTGGCCTTGGTGGGGGAGGAGATGGTGAGGGCGGGGTAGCTCGTGAGCTCCGTGGCCATGTGTCCGATTTCGTCCATCAGCGTCTCGGGCCGGACTGCGCGGCCCCGGAGCTTTTCGGTGATCTCCTGAGTCTCGTCGCTTGTGAGCTCCCGCTCCCGCATAAGCTCGTTTACATAGAGCCGGTAGCCCTTGGCGGTGGGCACCCGCCCGGCGGAGGTGTGGGGCTGCTCCAGGTATCCCTCCCGGTCCAGGTCCGCAAGCTCGTTGCGCACCGTTGCCGGCGAGCAGTCGAGACCGGAGCGCTGGAGCACGGTCCTGCTCCCCACGGGCTCGGCGGACTCAATATATTCTTCCACAACAGCCCGCAAAATTTTCTTCTTCCGCTCCGTAAGCTCCAAACTCTCACCTTCTTTAGCACTCCAACTTTTTGAGTGCTAACTATACTCTACCACCAAGGGCAGGGAATGTCAAGACCCCAGCGCCGATTTCACGAAAATTTCAAAAATAAAGGGGGAGGGCATCTGCGTCTCGATACATCAGCGCATGCCCCGGCGGTTGACTTATTCGCAATCGTTTGGTATGATTTATAAATAAAAACCGATTGAAAGGGAGGAAACCGGAATGCTCAGAAAAATCATCAAGATCGACGAGGAAAAGTGCAACGGGTGCGGCCTGTGCGCCCGGGCCTGTCACGAGGGGGCTATCGGTATTGTGGACGGCAAGGCCAGGCTCACGCGGGAGGACTACTGCGACGGCCTTGGCGACTGCCTCCCGGCCTGCCCCACAGGGGCCATCACCTTTGAGGAGCGGGAGGCCCCGGCGTACGACGAGGCGGCGGTGAAGGCGGCAAAGGAGAAAAAGAGCGCCAAGACGCTGCCCTGCGGCTGTCCCGGCACCGCCTCAAAAGCCATTTGCCGGGAGGAAACGCCGGCCGAGCCCGTCAGCGCCCCCAGCCGGCTCTCCCAGTGGCCGGTGCAGATAAAGCTGGCCCCCGTAAACGCGCCTTATTTTAACGGCGCGGACCTGCTGGTGGCCGCCGACTGCACCGCCTACGCCTACGGGAACTTCCACAACGATTTCATCAAAGGCAGGATCGCCCTCATCGGCTGCCCCAAGCTGGACGCGGTGGACTACGCCGAGAAGCTGACGCGGATCCTCGCTTTGAACGACGTGCGCAGCGTGACCGTTGTCCGCATGGAGGTCCCCTGCTGCGGCGGCCTCGAAAACGCCGTAACCCGCGCCCTCCAGGCAAGCGCCAAGCCCATCCCCTGCAACGTCGTGACGATCTCCACGGACGGCCGGATCATCGAGTAATTGAGGAGCACGGGCGGCCTACATAAAAACGACTTCCGGCATTTTTGGGGCTGGTCGTATAAAGGAAAAAGTCGTGATTTGCCCGTTTGTCGAACTGGACACAACTGAATACCGGAAAAAGACCGTTGACACACCGGCGCGCCGGTGAGAGGTCAACGGTCTTTTCATGCTGTTTTATGACCCTCGGCAGAAATGCCGGAGGTGAATTTTATGCTTTTTTGTTCATCTGCTCCCGGATCTTGGCCGTTACTTTCTCATAATCGTCCTCTGAGAGGGCGGCGCGGGGGAGGATGAGGACGTGGCTGGCGTAATAGATCCGCGTCTCAGTGGGATTCTCCTGGAGCTTTGTGACGAAGCCGTAGCGGATCTCCTCGGTGGCGCGGCCCTCCAGGACGACGAAGGAGGTCACGCGAAAGAGGACGGACCTTTCCCAGTCCAGCCCGCCGCAGAGGGACGCCCGGAGCTTATAGGTCCTGCGCGCCCGGACGAGCCAGCGGAAAAGAAGGAGGTAGAGGCACGCCGCAATGAGCAGCCAGATGAAGAGCCGGTACCTCCCGCCCCGGAGCACAAAGAGGAAGAAGAGGGTGAGGCCCGTGAGATAAATGTTGATGGAAAGCTCCCGGCCCCGAAACTGCTCCAAAAACGCCTCCCTGCGCCAGAGCCGCCAGGTGACCGCGTATTCGCCCTGTTCCATATCACTCGTCGCCGAAGCTGATGCCCAGGAGCCGGGCCTCGGTGATGATGTCGTCCTCCGGGTCCACCATCTTGAGCTTCCCGGCGATGTCCTTCAGGGGGACGGAGACGATCTTGTGGTTCTGGATGGCGATGAGGTCCCCATACTTCCCCTCGGAAATGTTGAGGGCCGCCTGGGCGCCAAGGCGCGTGGAGAGCACCCGGTCGTAGGCCACGGGGGTGCCGCCCCGCTGCATGTGTCCCGGGACGGTGACGCGCACGTCCTTGCCGGTGGCGTGGGTGATCTGGGCTGCCAGCTCGTAGCTGACGGAGGGGTAGTTGGCCGCCAGCTCCTCCAGGGCCTTTTTCCGCTCCTTCTTGGGCATTTCCGCCCGCTCCTTGGAGATGGCGCCCTCGGCTACGGCCAGGATGGTGAAGTCGTGGCCCGTCTCGCCGCGCTCCTTTATCTTATTGATGATGGAGTCCACGTTGTAGGGGATCTCCGGGATAAGGATGATGTCCGCGCCGCCGGCGATACCGGCGTTGAGGGTCAGCCAGCCCACCTTGTGGCCCATGACCTCCACGATGAAGATGCGGTTGTGGGAGGCGGCGGTGGTGTGGATGCAGTCGATGACATTGGTGGCGGTGGCAATGGCGGACTGGAAGCCGAAGGTGGTGTCCGTCCCCCAAAGGTCGTTGTCGATGGTCTTGGGAAGGCCGATGACGTTAAGGCCCTCCTCACTCAAGAGGTTCGCCGTCTTCTGACTGCCGTTGCCGCCCAGGACCACGAGGCAGTCGAGCTTCAGCTTCTTATACGTCTCCTTCATGGCCTTCACCTTATCGAGGCCGTTCCTGTCCGGCTCCCGGATGAGCTTGAAGGGCGTGCGGGAGGAGCCGAGAATGGTCCCGCCCACGGTGAGAAGGCCCGTGAAGTCCTTGGGGGTCATG
>CANQZF010000030.1 GCA_947628265.1 uncultured Oscillospiraceae bacterium | reverse complement strand
AGGTGAGAAGGTACGTTCATCTGAGCGCTCAAAATCCTTCGGCCTCCCACCTCACCCCTGCCCCTCCCCGCCTAAGCGGGGAGGGCTTTTTAAAAGGAGCGGCTTCGCCGCAAAATTTAAAAGCCCCTCCCAAAGGGAGGGGCGCTAAACTCATGCAAGGGGCCGGGGGATGCCTTGTTTACTGAAATAGCGGCGTGGAGAGATACCGGTCGCCGGTGTCGGGCAAAAGGGCCACGACGGTCTTGCCCTTGTTTTCCGGGCGCTTGGCGATCTCGATGGCGGCGTGGAGGGCCGCGCCGGAGGAGATGCCCACCAGAACGCCCTCGCTCTTGCCCAGGAGCCGGCCGGCGGCGTAGGCGTCCTCGGCCCCCACGGGGACGATCTCATCGTAAATGTGGGTGTCCAGCACCTCCGGGACGAAGCCCGCGCCGATGCCCTGGATCTTGTGGGGCCCCGGCTTGCCGCCGGAGAGCACCGGGGAGGTGTCGGGCTCCACCGCCACGATCCGGACGGCGGGGTTTTTCTCCTTCAGGTACTGCCCCACGCCGGTGATGGTGCCGCCGGTGCCGACGCCGGCCACGAAGACGTCCACCTGGCCGTCGGTGTCGGACCAGATCTCCGGCCCGGTGGTGGCCTTGTGGATGGCGGGGTTGGCGGGGTTGACGAACTGCCCGGGGATAAAGGCGCCGGGGGTGGCCTTCGCCAGCTCCTCGGCCTTGGCGATGGCGCCGCTCATGCCCTTGGACCCCTCAGTGAGCACAAGCTCCGCCCCGTAGGCCGCCATCAACTGACGGCGCTCCACGCTCATGGTCTCCGGCATGACGATGATGATCCGGTACCCCCTGGCGGCGGCCACGGCGGCAAGGCCGATGCCGGTGTTGCCGGAGGTGGGCTCGATGATGACGGAACCGGGCTTTAAGACGCCCCGGGCCTCCGCGTCGTCGATCATGGCCTTGGCCACCCGGTCCTTCACGGACCCGGCGGGGTTTAAATACTCCAGCTTCACCAAAAGCCGGGCCTTCAGGCCCTCCCTGGCCTCCACATTTTTAAGCTCCAAAAGGGGCGTCCCGCCGATCAGCTGGTCCGCTGAGGTGTAAATTTTGCCCATGTGTATACCTCCTGAACGATCTCCATATATTCTATGCCCCGCGTGGGGGCGTTATTACCTATTTATCAGATAGGTTTATGGGGATTATACCGCCCCAGGCACTGTTTGTCAATAGCTGAAATGAAAAATATTTGTTGAAAAACTATTTTTCCCGTTATATAATAGGTAAAAAGGATAGGAGGGGCGCTTATGATGGTGTCCACGCGGGGGCGCTACGCCCTGCGGATCATGGCGGACCTGGCCGAGCACCGCACCCAGGACTACGTGCCCCTGAAGGTCCTGGCGGCGCGGCAGGAGATCAGCGAGAAGTACCTGGAGAGCATTTTGAAGGCCCTGGTGTCGGCAAGGCTCCTGTCCGGCGTGCGCGGCCCCGGCGGCGGCTACCGGCTGACCCGGGAGCCGGAGGCGTACACCGCCGGGGAGATCCTCCGGGTGGCGGAGGGGAGCCTCGCGCCCGTGGCGTGCCTGGAGGAGGGGGCGGATCCCTGCCCCAGGATGGCCCGGTGCAGGACCGTGGGCCTCTGGCGGGGGCTCTACGACGTGGTGAACCGGTATCTGGACGGCGTGACCCTGGCGGACCTTGTCCGGGAGGGCGCGGACGGCGGCGATTACGTCATTTGAGAGGGGGAACGGTATGAGCTTAAATCTTCTGGAGATCGGCATCCTCGATTTCATCCAGCAGCATCTGCGCACGCCCTTCGGGGACGCGGTAATGCCGGTGGTGACGGTGCTGGGCAACGGCGGCATCTTCTGGATCATACTGACCCTGGCGCTGCTGCTGATCCCGAAAACCCGGCGGTTGGGGTGCGTGTGCGCCGTGTCGCTCCTCATTGACGTGGCGTTGTGCAACGGGCTCATCAAGAACCTGGTGGCCCGGACCCGGCCCTACGTGGTGAACCCGGACATCGTGCTGCTCATCGAAAAGCCGGGGGAGTTCTCCTTCCCCTCGGGCCACGCGGCGGCCTCCTTCACCGTGGTGGGGGCGCTCCTCTTCAATAAGTCCAAGCTCTGGATCCCGGCGGGGGCCCTGGCGCTGATCATCGCCTTCTCCCGCCTCTACCTCTACGTCCACTACCCCACCGACATTTTAGGCGGCATGGTCTTCGGCCTCCTCTTCGGGTACCTGGGCACCCTCATCGTCCGGTTTGTGGAGAAGCAAATCCGGAAGCGGAAAAAGGAATAAAAATCAAGGCCCGCCCCAAAAAGGCGGGCCTTTTGCGTCGGGGCGAGGAGATAAATTGAGGAAAGCGGGCGGGTTTATTGCGCCCGCAGGCGCGTTTCGGAGGCCAACCGCCCCAACAGGGCGGCTCTTGGGCCGGAGATGAACCCGCCCCTACGAAAAAATTGAAAGATTTTCCCATAAAAACGCAACAAATTGAAATAAAACCGTAGGGGAGGGTTCCAAACCCTCCCGCCAATCGACGGCGTACACGTAAAATCAACGCGAAAACCTATCCTATACGCCGTAAGGGCCGGATGACCAAATCGGCCCACACCCCCCCGATTTTCCGCGCGCGTCCCGGAAAAAGGTTTGCGGCGATGCCGCACGATTGAAAAGGGCCGGCACGGTGTCCGGCCCCTACAGCGGGATTATAGGTTTCAGCGTTTGCCGGAAGGCGATTGCGTATCGGAGGGGCGGGCGGCCCGGATGTGCCGCCTCTATGGAGCGTTTTTGCGTTTAAAACAAACATTTCCGGTTATTGCGCCGCCCGAAAAACCTCCGTACGGGCCGCCGCCCACGGCGGCCCGTTCCCCCGATTTATATTCCAGCCCTCAACCAACGCATAATGTCCCGTACGAGCCGGACACTGGCCGGTCCGTCACCCAATAACGCATATGTCAAAATCAACGCGAAAACCTATCCTATACGCCGTAGGGGCCGATGACCACATCGGCCCACCCCCCCCGGTTTTCCGCGCACATCCCGATAAAAAGGTTTGCGGCTACGCCGCACATTAAATCATTCGCCGCAAAATTTTGCGGCGAAAACCTTTTTCAGGGATGGCGCGTTGATTTGGGGGTGAGTTGTAAACCGAGGGACGGGTCGCCGGGGACGGCGACCCCTACGGCGTATTTTTGGGGTTCAGCGTTTGCCGGGAGGTGTTTGCGAACCGGAAAAATGGGCCGATGTGGTCATCGGCCCCTACGGCATTGACCGGGTTTCCTTACAGCCTCATCATTTCCGCGTACGCCATGATGAACGGGCCCGCGCCTTTGCCCTCGTCGGGGAGGTAGTAGTCGGGGAGGTTGTAGTTGTCGCTGCCGTTGGCGGCGGCTTTCAGGTAGATGTCGGTGAGATGTCCGTCCCGGAGCTTTTCACGGACGAGGACCTCGAAGGCCCGCGCCGCCGGCTCCCGGAGGGAGGGGTCCAGCCAGCCCAGGCGCGCGCCCTTTAAAACGGTATACACCATCATGGCCGTGCCGCTGGTCTCGGAGCGGTTCGTCGCCGTCTCCGGCATATCCGTGAGGTTGGTCCAAAGGCCGCTGTCCTTTTGGTACCTCAAAACCCCCTCCACGAAGGCGTTGAGGGTTTTTATCCGCGCGGGGATAAGTTCCTCCGGCAAAACCTCCATCACGTCCGCCATGGCCATCCCGTACCAGCCCATGGACCGGGTCCAGTGGTAGGGGCACACGTCCCCCCTGCCGCTCCCGGCGTGGTAGTAAAGCCCGCTCGGGGCGCGCAGCGCCTCCGCCGCCCAGTCAAAGCGCTCCTGCACCAGTTGAAGCTGCCGCTCGTCCCCCGTGCGGGCGGCGAAGCGGGCGATAAAGGGCTGGAGCATATAGAGCCCGTCCAGCCAGACCTTGTATTTCGGGGGCTTATCGTTTCGCCAGGTGTGCCAGTAGTTGTGGCCCAGGGACGCCTCCGTGTACTCCTTTGGCACGGTGTGGCCCGTGGAATTGACGTATGTCTCGTCGGTGAGGTCCCGGTAGAGGTCCCGGCACACCGCCATATAGTCCTCCCGCCCCAGCTTTTCCGCCGCGCGGAGGAGGAGCGCCGCCGTCTTGTAGCAGTCGGCCCCGTGGCAGTCCACGTACCCCGCCAAATTCCGGGAGAGGCACGGGCGCCCCGCCCCGTCCCGGACGATGAGGCCGTCCAGATACCGGGTCACGTAATTAAGATACCGCCCGCCCCTGTCGGGCTGGGCCTCCGCCACGTCGAAAAGCCCCTCCATCACCACGCCGTTATAGTAGCTCCAGTCAAAGAGGTAGGGCTCCCGGGCGGGGGTCCGCTTTTCGTTGTCCCAGGTGAAGAATTTGTCCTCCCGGGCCACCACCGCCTCCGGCACGTTGACCGCCGAGTCCACGGTCAGCGCGTCCATATACGCCCGGGCCGCCTCCAAAATAGCCTTGTCCATTTTGATCTCCTTTCCTGTCTCCCGGTCAGCGCTTGGCTCCCAGGAATTTTAAAAGCGCCCGCTCCCCCGCCTCCGGGATAAGGCGGGCGAGATGCTCCATGATCCGCTCCAGCGACTCCCCCGGCTCCCGGGCATACGCCGAGGCGCACCGCTCATACCCCAGCGCCCGCTCCGGGGTGGAGTACACCGCCACCCCCCAGCCGTAGGGCTTGCCGTGCCTGTCCTTATCGTACACAAAGTCGGAGATGTTGACATAGGTCCCCATCTGGAGCCGCGTGATGATGCCGTCAAAGCCGGTGTTCCCGCCCTTTTGGTAGTTGAGCCGCAGCTTAAGCTCCCGGGAGACGATCTCCCCCCGGGCGGCGATCTCGTCGTAGATCCGCTTGTCCACGGCCCGCGCAAGCCCGTCGTCCCACAAAGCGTCGAAGTCGTACCCGTCCCGGCGGAAATTGGCAAGGTCCGGGAACCACTCCGCCGAGACGTACCCCGCCTTACCCAAAAAGAGCTTGCCGTAGATGACCCGTTTTGTCCGGGCGGCGGGGCCCTTCCACTCCCAGGGGCCGTCCCGGGTGTCGGAGAACCACAGCTCTCTCGGACAGCACTCCTCGATGGAAAAGCCGGGGATCGCCCCCCGGAAAAAGGGCAGAAAGCCCACCTCCTCCGCAAGCTTGACAATGTCCTGCGCCGCGTACACCGCCGGCAGGGTCATACCCTCGCCCCCTCAAAGTTTCTATACCCTGATTTTACCGCTTTCCGCCCTTTTTCGCAATGCCTTTTTTGCGGTTCCTATTGACTAATGGCCCTGAAAAAAGGTAAAATAAAGGTTGATGGTTTTATAAAAAGATGTGGGGGTACTTATGAGGATCGGCTTTGATAACGACAAATACTTAAAGCTCCAGTCGGAGCAAATCAACCAGCGCATCGCCCAGTTCGGCGGCAAGCTCTACATGGAGTTCGGCGGCAAGCTCTTTGACGACTACCACGCCAGCCGCGTCCTGCCCGGCTTTGAGCCGGACAGCAAGATCAAGATGCTGACGAAGCTCCGGGACAAGGCGGAGGTCGTCATCGCCGTCAACGCCGGGGACATCGCCAAAAATAAGGTCCGGGGCGACTACGGTATCACCTACGACCTGGACGTCCTGCGGCTCATCGATGCCTTCCGGAGCTTCGACCTCTACGTGGGCAGCGTGGTCATCACCCAGTTTGCCGGTCAGGGCGCGGCGGAGGCCTTTGAAAAGCGCCTCCGGTCCCTGGGGCTCACCGTCTACCGCCACTACCCCATCGAGGGCTACCCCGGGAATATCGAGACCATCGTCTCCGACGAGGGCTACGGCAAGAACGACTATATCGAGACCACCCGCCCCCTGGTGGTGGTCACCGCCCCGGGACCGGGGAGCGGCAAAATGGCCACCTGCCTTTCCCAGATCTACCACGACGGCAAGCGGGGCATCCACTCCGGCTACGCCAAGTTCGAGACGTTCCCCATCTGGAACCTGCCTCTCAAGCACCCGGTGAACGTGGCCTATGAGGCCGCCACCGCCGACCTCAACGACGTCAACATGATCGACCCCTTCCACCTGGAGGCCTACGGCTCCCTGGCGGTGAACTACAACCGGGACGTGGACACCTTCCCGGTGCTGTCGGCCCTCTTTGAAAAGCTCTCCGGCGGGGCGTGCCCCTACAAATCCCCCACAGACATGGGCGTCAATATGGCGGGCTTTTGCATCGTGGACGACGAGGCGTGTCAGGAGGCCAGCCGCCGGGAGATCGTCCGGCGGTACCTGGCGGCCATGTGCCAGAAGACCAAGGGCCAGCCCACCGGGGCCGAGGCGGACAAAATAAAGCTTTTGATGAACACCGTGGGCACCGACGTCTCCGACCGGCCGGGGAGGGCCCAGGCCCTCAAAATGGCGGAGGCGACCGGCGAGCCCGCCGCCTCCATGGAGCTTCCCGACGGGCGGATCGTCACGGGGAAGACCTCCAAGCTCATGGGCGCCGCCAGCGCCATGCTTTTAGACGCCGTGAAGGCCCTGGGGGGCATCGACGACGCCATCCGGCTTCTCTCCCCCAGTATCTTAGAGCCGGTGCAGGACCTGAAGGTCAACCACCTGGGGAACGTGAACCCCAGATTACATACGGACGAGGTGCTTCTGGCCCTGTCCATATGCGCCGTCACCAACCCCCTCGCCGAGGTGGCCATGCAGCAGCTGGAAAAGCTCGCGGGCAGCGAGGTCCACTCCACCGTCATCCTCAGCCAGGTGGACGAGAACCTCCTGAAAAAGCTGGGCTGCAACGTCACCTGCGAGCCGGTTTACGAGACGAATAAATTATATCATAAATGATAGCCGAGCCGGTGGGCCGCCGTGGGCGGCGGCCCGTACAGCAAGACTGAACCGGCCTGTCTGACACCGTACCGGCCGCCGCCCACGGCGGCCTTGCAGAGGCTTTGACACCATGGACCTTTCCGACCTTCAAAAACGGCTGTCCTCCGGGAAGCTCTTTCACGCGTATATCGTCACCGGCGGCGACGCCGACGCGCGCAAGGCCGCCGGGGAGCTCATCGCCCGGGCCGCCGTGTGCTCGGGCTCTGGGGACGTGCCCTGCGGCGTCTGCCGGGACTGCCGGAAGGTCCAGCGGGGCGTCCACCCGGACGTGGAGCTCATCGCCCGGGAGGAGGGCGCCCGGGAGCACACGGTGGACGCCATGCGCGCCGTCCGGGCCCGCGCCGCCGTCCTGCCCAACGAGGCCCGGCGCAGCGTCTACATCATTCTGGACGCTGACGCCATGAACCCCCAGGCCCAGAACGCCATGCTGAAGGTCTTCGAGGAGCCCCCGGCCCACGCCGTTTTCGTGCTCCTGGCGGACAACCCCCAGCGGCTTTTGGAGACGGTGCGCTCCCGGTGCGAGACGGTAAATTTGACCCCCGCAAGGCCCGCCGGCGACCCGGAGACGGCGGAAAGCGCCGGGAAATTCGTGGCGGCCGCCGCGTCCGGGGACGATCTGGCCCTGGTCCGGGCCCTGGGCGCGGTGGAGAAGCTGAGCCGCGTGGAGCTCCCCGATTTTCTGGACGCCGCCCGCAGGGAGGCCCTGGCGTCCCTGGGGAAAAGGGGCGGCATGACCCGGGAGCGGCTCTCAGAGTTTACAAAGGCCCTGGACGAGGCGGACAAAATGGCCGCCGTCAACGTCAGCGCCGGCCACATCGCGGGTATGCTGCTGGCGGGGCTTTGCAATAAGTGACCGGCGCGACCACAGGAAGGAGCGATCGATTTGACTGAAGTCATCAGTGTGCGTTTTAAAAATAAGGGCAAGGTCTACTACTTTGACCCCAACGGCATCGCCGTGAAGACAGGCGACAACGTGGTGGTGGAGACCGCCAAGGGCCTGGAGTTTGCCGAGTGCGTCTCCGGCAACCACCAGGTGGAGGACAACGCCGTCCACCCGCCCCTCCGGCCCGTGTCGCGCCTGGCCACCCCGGAGGACGTCCGCCGCGCCCAGGACAACCGGCGCTTAGAGCGGGAGGCCATGGAGATCTGCCGCCAGCGCATCGCCAAGCATGGCCTGGAGATGAAGCTGGTGGACGTGGAGTACAATTTTGAGGGCTCCAAGATCCTCTTTTTCTTCACCTCCGAGGGGCGCGTGGACTTCCGGGACCTGGTGAAGGACCTGGCGGGCGTCTTCAAGACCCGCATCGAGCTTCGCCAGATCGGCGTCCGGGACGAGGCCCGGATGCTGGGGGGCCTGGGCATCTGCGGGCGGCCCTTCTGCTGCGCCCAGTTTCTGGACGATTTCCAGCCCGTGTCCATCAAAATGGCCAAGACCCAGGGCCTGAGCCTGAACCCGGCCAAGATCTCCGGCTCCTGCGGGCGGCTCATGTGCTGCCTTAAATACGAGCAGGACGCCTACGAGGAGCTGGTGCAGAGCGTCCCCAAGCCCGACGCCTTTGTGGACACCCCCGCCGGCGTGGGGACCGTGGTGGACGTGAACCTCTTAAAGGGCACCGTCCGGGTGCGGCTGGAGGACCAGTCGGACACGGCGGTGAAGACCTTTGAGGCCGCCGAGGTCACGGTCTTGGGCGGCAAGGCCAAGCGGGCCGAGTACCTGGCGGCCCTGGCCGAAGGGCTCATCGAGCCCCCCGCCAGGATCCAGCCGCGCCTCCGGCGGACGCCGGAGACAAAGACTGAACCGGCAAGCGCCGAACAGCCCTCCCCCGAGCGCCGGCCCCGCCAGAGCCAGCAGCGGCAAAGCCAGAGCCAGGGAGCTCAGGGCCAGCAGCGCCAGGGGAACCAGGGACAACAGCGCTCCCGCCAGCGCCAGGGCGAAAAGCGCCAGCCCCAGGAGCGCCGGGACTCCCGGCCAAAGGCCGAGCCCCAAAAGAACGCCGAGGCCCAGCCCGCCCCCGCCGACGACCAGCGCAAGGCCGGCAACAAGCCTCCCCGCAAGCGCTACCGCCACTCCGGCCCCCGCCGCGACCAAAATCCGGGCCAGCAGGGCCAAAAGAGCGAATAACGTCGCAAACTTTTCCCCTAAATCCTCTTGACGAACCCCCGCGGGTATGCTATTATAATATAGCTGAGGGAAAAACCCTCCCACATCGCGGGGTAGAGCAATTGGTAGCTCGTCGGGCTCATAACCCGGAGGTTGTAGGTTCAAGTCCTATCCCCGCAACCACAAGGAAAGACTCGTTATCCCAGGATAACGGGTCTTTTTTTGTGTATTTTCAGGTTTCATATGTATCCAGGCGCAGTCGTCAACAGTCGTGTCTATTCGGTCCTTTTTTGTCGGCATTTCGTCGGCACGGGGTGACCCTTTCCTCGGGCTCCCGTCGGCGGGCTGTCGGCGGCGGCGAAATCGTAAATAATTTGCAGTTTCCCCGGTTTTGAATACATTTTATTTCATTGACCCCAAAGGTAAGGCCATGCCGAAACTTTGGGGATTTTTGTGTTTTTAGGGGGAATTTTGCGTGATTTCAAGGGTTATTCCGGCTGTACTGTATTCAAAAGTTCTGATGGATCACATGGCGGGGCTGGGGTGATATGGACAAATACAAGGACAATGGGATTTTACTTGAGATTTTGTGTGTGCTAAAATCGTCGAAAGAGGTGATGCGGATGGCTGAAAATGACTCCCAGCTACTCAATACTGTCTACCGTGAGATCAGCGAGAGCCTTGGGATGAACACCGCCATGACCATCTACCAGATGTACAAGGGCCAACAAATCAGTTTTCCCACCCGCTTCTTCAACCCCACGATGATACAACAGGCTATCATCAACGAGTACGACGGCACCAACGTCAGGATGCTTGCGGTGAAGTACAACTACTCCGAGAAAACCGTCAGGCGCATCATCAAAGAAAGTACAAAAAAATAAGTTCAGGAGGAAATTAATATGAAAGATATTCTGAAAAAGCATTTGCTTACCATATTGTGTATCGTCTCAATCGTGGCAATGTTTCTTCCATTTATGTCTGCTGCCGTCAAAATGGAGGTGCTTGGGAGCAGTTCTGAGGCATCTCAGTCCATGACCGGATTCTCAGCTGCCCAGGAAGGATTTTTGGGTTACCTTTTGCTCATCGGTCCGGTCTTGTTGATTGCCATGAACTATATCAAACAGCTGGAAAAGTACAAAGGTCTGCTGGCCATTGCCGTTCCTGCGGTTTGCTTCATCGTATGTATTATTGTCATCGTCCAGACTAAGAGCTACACTGTAAAGGCGATGGGGTACGGCGGTGACGGTTCATTCGACGTGGAGATAAAATACAGCTTGGGGTTCGGCGGTATATTGGCTCTGCTTTCATACATTGGGGAGGCAATCGTTGGAGCTGTTACATATCATAACTTCAATCTCAAAAATATCTCTTTTGACAAGGACAGCATTGAACGGTTGAAGCAGGAGGGCAAGCAGATGATGCAGTCAGTTCAGGGTTCCATCAGTCAGGCGGCACATGCCGTCTCCGATTCTGTTCAAAACGCTACCGCCAGGCCAGAACCGTCAGTTGACCAGACGGACGGTGTCGTGCCTGTCAGGGCTGAAACGAAACCGGCTCCGAAAAAGGCTGTAAATCTGAACCATACAGAGGAGATCTTGGCAATGATTGAGAAGCTGTCCAAAATGAAAGACGCCGGGATATTGACCGAGGAGGAGTTTACCGAAAAAAAGCATCAATTACTTTCCGAAATCTGAGGAGAGGTCTGGCTATGAAGATAAAAAGTACAAGGTGCCTGACGGCGATACTTTTCTGCGCTATCATGCTTTTGACAGTGTCATGTGGAAGTAAACAGGAGGGACCATCCTCAATCATTGATGTATATAGAAATACAGCTCTGGCATTTATGGAATCCGGCGATTTCGAGTCCGCTATACATGCGTTGGAAGAGGGGGTTGCGGCAACCGGCGACGAGAGCCTTGCCGCTCTGTTGGAGGAAGCAAAGGCGGCTCAGGAAGCTAAGAACGAGGACAGCACAAATGAGAATGGGTCACAGCTACCCGAAACGGACCACGAGGACGCAACAGGCGGAGGCTTTGACAGTGAACCTACTGAGCCGTCTCGTCCAACAGAACCGACAGAACCGACTGAGCCGGAGGATACGGAAGATCCGACAGAGCCGACAGAGCCAACAGAATTGGCTGAATCGACTGAGCCGACGGAGCCGGTATCCCCACCGGAGGACCCCTCCCAGGCCGTTGGCAAATTTGATAATTTTGTTGGCACATGGCAGGACGAATATGGGAATGGTATCTATCTGTGCGTGGGGTATGGTGACGCCACAAAAGAACATGCTTATGCCGCTTTCTATTCGGCTTATGAGTTTGAGGTAGAGTTAGAACCGGGCGACCTTGACGGGGAAGGGGTGTTGGCGTTCGGTGCGTCTTTTCCAGAAGTGGGGAGCGAACCGGAGCACATTATTGAGTTGTACAGATACAAATGGTGGTTGGAAGCATATATCTCAAATAGTGACGGGAGTGAAGAAACTATCAAATTTTATCCTGCCGATATGAGCCTAAGTCCTCCGGAAAACCCCTACTATGTAGGATAACAGCTCTATACTTCGGAACATACAAACCCTCCGCTTTCTATGTTCCCAAGAAAAGTACTCTCCCTGCCCTTGCTACGGGGCAGGGAGAGTTATTATTTTTTTGATGTTTTCTGCTTAGGTGTGGGTGACGGTTGCTTTTCTGGTTCCTCAATGAGTTCGGAAACTTTTAAGGGCGACAGGTGCCATGTGCGGACTGCCGGGGACAGGGGGTGCTGGAGCCTTGCCTTACCAGTTGCGTTGGTGAGGCAGTGGAGCTTGGACTCATAGGGCTGGAGGGCTGTGAGTATCTGCGTCTGACGTCGGAGAAAGACTTTATTTTTTGCCTTGCCTGTACCAGCGGCATAGATCAGTGTATCTGCCCTTTCCGCCGACTGAACGATAGTATCGATGTTGTCGGCGTCCTCGCCCTCTGCCTCCTTCAGGGCAAAGTCGTTGAGGGTGGCAAAGAGGTTGAGGATATGGACGCTCCCATATCCGAGCCTTGAAGCGTTGTTCAATACCAA
>CANQZF010000029.1 GCA_947628265.1 uncultured Oscillospiraceae bacterium | reverse complement strand
CTCACCCACGGCTGGACCGTGGACGGCGAGGGCAAGATCATGCACAAGTCCCTGGGTAACGGCATCTCCCCGGAGGACATCGTGAAAAAGTACGGCGCGGACCTGGTGCGGCTCTGGGCCGCCTCCGCCGACTACCGCAACGATATGCGCTGCTCGGAGAACATCTTCAAGCAGCTCTCTGATAAGTACCTGAAGATCCGCAATACGGCCCGGTACATCCTGGGCAATCTCGCGGGCTTCGACCCGGACGACCCCGTGGCCTTCGCCGACATGCTGCCTCTCGATCAGTGGGCCATGGTACAGTTAAACGCCCTGGTGGAGAAGTGCCTGGCCGCCTACGAGCGCTACGAGTTCCACGCGGTGAGCTACGCCATTCACAACTTCTGCGTGGTGGAGATGTCCAGCTTCTATCTGGACATCATCAAGGACCGGCTCTACTGTGACGCGCCGGACTCCCTCAGCCGCCGCAGCGCCCAGAGCGCCATCTACGCCATTCTGGACGCCATGGTGCGGCTTTTGGCCCCCATCCTGGCCTTCACCTCGGACGAGATCTGGCAGGCCATGCCCCACGAAAGGTGCGCCGATGCCCGCCACGTGATGCTCAATGACATGCCGGCGGTCCACCCGGAGATCGCCTTCGACGGCGAGACGGCGGAGCGCTGGGAGAAGCTCATCGCCCTCCGGGCCGACGTCCTGAAGGCCCTGGAGCTGAAGCGCGCCGACAAGTCCATCGGCAAGCCCCTGGACGCCGCCGTGACCCTCTACGTCTCGGACGGGGCCCGCGCGGACTTTGATAAGCTCGCGGGCATGGACCTGGCCCAGATGTTCATCGTCTCCCGCGTCAGCGTCGTCTACGGCGAGGGCCCGGGCCTTCCCGGGGAGAGCTTCCCCGGCGTCACCGTGGACGCCGCCCCCTGCGACGCCCCCAAGTGTCTGCGCTGCTGGAACCGGGCGGAGACCGTGGGCTGTGACCACGACCACCCGGACCTCTGTGAGCGCTGCGCCAAGGTGGTCAAGGGACTTTAAAAACATTTTCCGAGGGCAGCCAAACGCGCTGCCCTCGCGCTTTAGGAGAGAACCATGATCTACCTTCTCATTGCCGTCTGCGTCTGCGTTTTGGACCAGCTTTGGAAACTCTGGATCGTCTCCACCATCCCCCTGGGGGGGACCTTAGAGCTCATTCCCGGCGTTCTGGGCCTCACCCATGTGCGCAACACGGGGATGGCCTTCTCCCTTTTGGCGGAGCACACCTGGCTTTTGACCCTTATCTCCGCCGCAGTGGCGGTGGCGCTGACGGTCCTGCTCCTCCGGGGCAAATTCCCCCGCTGGGAGAAGATCGCCCTGGCGTTGGTGCTGGGGGGCGCCGTGGGGAACCTCATCGACCGGGCGAGGCTCGGGTACGTGGTGGATATGTTCCAAACCCTCTTTGTCAATTTCGCCGTCTTCAACCTGGCCGACGCCTTTATCGACATCGGCGCGGCGCTTTTCTGCGTACTCTACATCGTCCGTGCGCTCCGGGAGGACCGGGCCAAGAAGCTGGAGGGCAAGACAGATGACCGTGACGCTGACCGCCCCTGAGACGGGGGCGCGGGTGGACGCCCTCATTGCCGCAAATCTCCCGGATTTGAGCCGCTCTTTCGTCCAGAAGCTCCTGGAGGAGGGGCGCGTCACCTGCCGGGGAAGGGCCGTGAAGAAGAGCTTCAAACCGGAGGCGGGGGACGAGCTCCTTTTGGACATCCCGGAGCCGGAGCCCCTGGAGGTGACGGCGGAGGACATCCCACTGGACGTGGTCTACGAGGACGCGGACGTCATCGTGGTCAACAAGCCCAAGGGCATGGTGGTCCACCCGGCCCCGGGCCACGACCACGGGACGCTGGTCAACGCCCTGATGGCCCGGTGCGGCCCGGACCTCTCCGGCATCAACGGCGTCAACCGCCCCGGCATCGTCCACAGGATCGACAAGGACACCTCCGGCCTTCTCATCGCCGCCAAGAACGACGCCGCCCACAAATTTCTGGCCGCCCAGCTTTCAGACCACACCCTCTCCCGGACGTACGAGGCCGTGGTGGTGGGAAATCTCCGGGAGGACTCCGGCACCGTGGACGCCCCCATCGGCCGCCACCCCACGGACCGGAAAAAGCAGTGCGTCACCGAGAAAAATTCCCGCCCCGCCGTGACACACTATCGCGTTTTGGAGCGCTTTCCGGGGTACACCCACGTGGAGTGCAAGCTGGAGACGGGCCGCACCCACCAGATCCGGGTCCACATGGCCCACATCGGCCACCCCATTTTGGGCGACACGGTGTATGGAGCAAAAAAGCCCTTCCCGGGGCTGGAGGGCCAGTGCCTCCACGCCCGGGCCCTCCGTTTTATCCATCCCGCCACCGGCGAGACGGTCACACTGGAGACGCCCCTGCCCGCTTATTTCCGGGACGTTCTGGAAAAACTCCAAAAAAACAGGATTTGACGCCCTACATCCGGGGGCGTCAAACTTTTTGGGCAAAATGAGAGGAAAGGGAGTTGACGGGAGGGGCAAATTAGGTTATTATAGCTTAAGAATGGACGTTTTGGGAAAGCCGTATGGATAAAACGGGCGGCTTTAGAAAAGAGGAAACGGCAGGGTAGAGATATGATCGTTAAATCCGCGAACATATATGAACTTTCCGATTTGAAAAGACCGGAGAACGCGGCGGGGAGGCTGACGGCCTATGTGCCGGAGGGCCCCGCCATGGCAGACTCCGAAAAGCGCCGGCGTCCCGGGGTGCTCATCCTCCCCGGCGGCGCTTACGCCTGGTGCTCCCCCAGGGAGGCGGAGCCCATAGCCCTCAAATTCTGCGCCATGGGCTGGGCGGCCTTCGTGCTGGAGTACTCCTGCGCCCCCCACGTGTTCCCCACGGCCCTTCGGGAGGCCGGAGCGGCCATGGCGTACATCCGCGAAAGCGCCGGGGAATTCGGCCTCGACCCCCACATGGTGGCGGCCATCGGCTTTTCGGCGGGGGGACACCTGTGCGGGACCCTGGGGACCCTCTACGACGCCCCGGAGCTTGCGGACGTGGCCCCGCCGGAGCGCATAAGGCCCGACGCTCTGGGGCTATGCTACCCCGTGGCGGTGAGCCGGGGCAGGACCCATGACGGCAGCTTCAAAAACCTCACCGGCGGGGACGAGGCCCTCCGGGACCGGCTGAGCTTGGAGAAGCTCGTAAGGCCCGACATGATGCCGGTCTTCCTCTGGCACACCCGGGACGACAACGCCGTCCCCAGCCGCAACTCCATTTTGGTGGGGGCGGCATTGGAGGAGGCGGGGGTCCCCTTCGCCATGCACATCTACGCCCACGGGCGGCACGGCATCTCCACGGCGGACATCATCACAAATCCCGAGGCCGACGTCCCCGCCGTCAGCGGCGACGTGACGGGCTGGCCGGAGCTTATGATCGCCTTTTTTGCCGAGCACGGCCTTCAAATCCACGACGGGGAGGTGAGGGGATGAATTCGGTCCTCTATGTGGGCGAGCACGCCAAGACCTACGACGTGGTGTGGCACACCCACGACGAGTGGGAGCTGGTCTACTGCACCGGCGGCGAGGGGGCCTTCAAGTTCGAGAACGGCTCCACCATCAATTATAAGGAGGGGGACGTGGTGGCCATCCCGCCCAGGGTCCTCCACGCCAATTCCTCCGTGGACGGCTTCACCAACATCCACATGCGCATGGAGGCCCCGGCCTTCCACGGCAAGAGCGCCTTCCGCCTCTCCGACGGGCCGGAGGGCCAGTACCGCTTCGTCTTCAACGAGGCGAAATACTACTACCAGGCCGACATCACCAAGCGCGAGCTGGTGCTGGAGGCTTTGGGGGACCTGATTGCCAGCTATATCCTGGTGAAGCTCTCCAACTCCGGCTTCTCCGACCCCGTGGAGCAGATACGCATCAGCATCATGCACAGCTACACCCAGCCGGACTTCGCCCTGGACGCCGCCATCCGGCAGCTGCCCTTCCACTACGACTATCTCCGCAAGCTCTTTAAAAAAGAGGTGGGGGTGACGCCTCTGGAGTACATGACGGGCCTTCGCATGAAGAAGGCGGAGAGCCTTCTCTCCTCCGCCTGGAGCCGGGACTACTCGGTGGCGGAGGTGGCGGAGATGTGCGGCTACTCCGACCCCCTCTACTTCTCCCGGGTCTTCAACAAGCACTTCGGCTGCTCCCCCTCGGCCTTCGCCAAGCGCAACAGGACGGAGAAGGACGGGAAGGGCGAGAGCCTGTGACCGATTTGTCCCGCTAAAGCTCCGTTTTGTGAATAACGAGGCTCGAAAAAGCTATGGATTAGCGACCATTTTGGCGGTATAATAGGATAAATGAATAGGTATTTTTGTGCAAAAACACAAAAATCTTCCGAAAAGAACGGGTGGAGGGACGTTTTATGACTCTTTGTATTCGCGGCCACGATTTGGGCGTCAAGGGCACGGAGAAGATCATCGCGAGGGTGAAGGAGCTGGGCCTTGACGGCTTGCAGCTCGTGTGCTACAAGTCCTATGAGGACATCCCCTACGCCCCCGGGGCCATCACGCCGGAGCGGGCGCGGGAGATCGGCACGGCCCTCAATTTGGGCGGCGCGTCGCCGCTTCTTCTGGGGGCGTACTTCAACCCCGTCCACTCAGACCGGGCAAAGGCCCAGCGGTGCTTTGACATCTTCGCCGACTACCTGCGGGTGGCGCGGTGCTTCGGCTGTATGTACGTGGGCAGCGAGACGGGGTCCTATAACGACGAGCCCTGGATCTACCACCCCAAAAACCGCACGGAGGAGGGCTACCAGCTTGTGGCGGACACCTTTGGGCGGCTGGCCGACATCGCCGCCGAACATGAGGTCAACATCGCCATGGAGGGCGCGGCGGGCCACGTCTGCTGGAGCCCGGACATCCTCGATATGGTGATCTCCCGCATGGGGCGGCCCAACGTCTACGTCACCTTCGACCTCTATAATTACATGGACGCCGAAAACCAGCATGAGTACCTGTCCATTCTGGACCGGGGGCTGGAGATTTTCGGCCGGCGCATTAAATTCTTCCACATAAAGGACTGCCTTTTAAGCGATGACGGCTCCGCGCCCAAGCAGGTGGGCTTCGGCAGGGGGGACCTGGACAAGCGGGAGATCCTCCGGCGCATCAAGGCCTCCAACCCCGATGCCATACTGGTGCTGGAGGGCACCACCGGGGAGGACATACCCCTGGCCGTCAGGACCGTTCGAGAAATCTGGGAAACCGTTTAACTTTTCACATACATTCATATACAGGAGGGCACACCATGAAAATCAATTTTGACGTCCGTTACGCAAACCACCCCGACGACTCCAAGCGCTACGACACCGCCGAGCTTCGGCGGCACTACCTCATCACCAACATCTTTGAGCCCGACTCCATCAACCTCACCTACTCCCACCAGGACCGCATCATCGCCGGCGGCATCATGCCGGTGGAGGAGGACCTGGTCTTAGGCTCCTTCAAGGAGCTGGCCGCCCCCTATTTCCTGGAGCGCCGGGAGCTGGGGGCCATCAACATCGGCGGCCCCGGCGTCATGGTGCTGGACGGCGTGGAGTACAAGGTGGGTACCAAGGACGGCATCTACGTAGGCATGGGCACCAAGGAGCTTGTGTTCAAGTCCGAGGATAAGGCCAACCCCGCCAAGTTCTACGTCAACTCCTGCCCCGCCCACCGCACCTGCCCCACGGTGCTCATCCCCATGGAGAAGGCCCGCTACAACCACCTGGGCGCCCAGGAGACGGTGAACGAGCGTATCCTTCGCCAGTACATCCACCCCGCCGTGTGCGAAAGCTGCCAGCTCAGCATGGGCATGACGGCGCTTTTACCGGGCAACGTCTGGAACACCATGCCCTGCCACACTCACGAGCGCAGGATGGAGGTCTACCTCTACTTCGAGGTGGCCCCGGACCAGGCGGTCTTCCACATGATGGGCACCGGCCAGGAGACCCGCCATCTCGTCATGCACAACGAGCAGGCCGTCATCTCCCCCAGCTGGTCCATCCACACTGGCGTGGGCACGCAAAACTACACCTTCATCTGGGGCATGTGCGGCGAAAATCAGGACTTTGACGACATGGACGGCATCCCCACCCAGGATCTCAAATAACAGGAGGAAATCGGATGAATACCATTGAACGCTATGTGGAGCGGGTCATGGCCGACTCCACCCCCAGCACGCCCCTTTGGAACATCGAGAAGATCAAGGAGGGCAAGATCAACGGCTGGAACTACATCGACGGCTGCATGATGATCTCCCTTTTGAACCTCTACAACATCACCGGGGAGAAGCGCTACCTCGACTTCGTGGACAACTTCATCGACTTCTACGTCCACGAGGACGGCACCCTCCTGGGGTACAGCGAGGAGGACTACAACCTCGACAACATCTGCGAGGGGCGGGTCCTTTTCGACCTCTACGCCGCCACCGGCAAGGAGAAGTACCGCAAGGGCATCGAGGTCCTCCACAATCAGATCCTCCACCAGCCCCGCACCGTGGAGGGGAACTTCTGGCACAAGGCCATCTACCCCAATCAGGTGTGGCTGGACGGCCTCTATATGGCCCAGGTGTTCTACACCCGCTACACCACGGAGTTTGAAAACTGCGCCGGGTACGACGACATCCGCGCCCAGTTCCGCACCGTCCATGAGAAGATGCTGGACCCCGAGACGGGCCTTTACCGCCACGGCTACGACGCCTCCAAAAAGGCCTTCTGGGCCGGGGAGGACGGCAAGAGCAAGAACCCGTGGCTCCGGTCTCTGGGCTGGTTCGCCGCCGCCCTGGTGGACGTCATCGGCTACATCGCCCCGGGTCATGAGGACTTCAAAAACGAGATGATCGCCATCGCCCGGGAGCTGGCCCAGAACCTCATCCCCTATGTGGACCTGGACACCGGTATGCTCTATCAGGTCCCCAACCAGGTGGGGCGCGAGGGCAACTACCCGGAGACCTCCGGCAGCGCCATGGTGGCCTACTTCTTCCTGAAGGGCGCGCGGCTGGGGATATTGGAATACAACTGCTGCCCGCGCGGCGAGGCCATCTTCCAGTCCATCTGTGACCGCTACCTCACCGAGCGGGACGGAAAGCTGAACCTGGGCGGGATTTGCCTGGTGGCCGGTCTCGGCCCGGAGAACAACCGCCGCCGCGACGGGTCCTATGAGTACTATATCTCCGAGCCCGTTGTGGAGAACGACGCCAAGGGCGTGGCCCCCTTCCTCATGTGCTACACCGAGCACCTCCTCAGCCACGAATTAGACGAGGAGTAAAAACTGTCGCTAAAGCCCCCGATGGGGGCTTTAGCCGACAATAAGATACATGCGGAGAGACAGCCTTGAATTCTGCGAAATTCAAGGCAGTTTCAGCTTATATCCGGGTCCTCAATTAACGCACACTCTCCCCGTAGGGGCCGGATGATCGAAGGAGATGCCCTTGGGTGCACTGGCCGGCCCGTTCTTCCGATACGCTTACGCCTTCCGGCAAACGCAAAAACCAAATATACGCCGTAGGGGCCGCTGCCCACAGCGGCCCATCCCGGTGGGGTGATATTGCCGTGAAAATAAACGCGTCATCCCCGAAAAAAGGTATTCGCCGCAAAAATTTGCGGCGAATAATTTAATGTGCGGCGTAAGCCGCAATCCTTTTTATCGGGACGTCTGCAAAAAAACGGAAAGCGGGCCGCCCAGGTGTGCACCACAGGCATTCCCTACGGTCACGGCCCGTACGGGGACATTTGCGCGTTGATTGAGGGCACAGATATAAATTGGGGGAATGGGCCGCTGTGGGCAGCGGCCCCTACGGCTGATTTGGAGAGAATACTTTTTAGCGCAGCCACTCTATGGCCCTACTCCAGGCCAATGAGGTCATTGCCCCCCGCAGTGACGTTGGAGGCGGGGACGATTTTTGCTGTGGGGGATTGACTATGGGGCTTAAAGAGGGTAAAATATTCGTATAATTTCTAAAAGCGCCTATGGGAGGTTTTATTTATGAGCGAAGAGTGCACACATGACTGCTCCACCTGCGCGGCTAACTGCGCCAGCCGCGAGGGGGGCAGGCAATCGAGAGAGAGCTTTCAGGAGCCGGGAAATCCCCACTCCTGCGTGAAAAAGGTGATCGCCGTGGTCTCCGGCAAGGGCGGCGTGGGAAAGTCCATGGTGACGAGTCTCCTGGCGTCGGCCATGCGAAAAAAAGGCCCCAGCGTGGCCATTATGGACGCGGACATCACCGGCCCCTCCGTCCCCAAGTCCTTCGGCATCCATGAGCGGGCCATGGGCGTGGAGGAGGGCATCGTCCCCGCCGCCACCCGCACGGGCATCCAGATCATGAGCATGAACCTACTTCTCGACAACCCCACCGACCCCGTGGTGTGGCGCGGCCCCATCATCGGCGGCGTGGTCCAGCAGTTCTGGAAGGAGGTCTACTGGGGCGACGTGGACTATATGTTCGTGGATATGCCCCCCGGAACCGGGGACGTGCCCCTGACGGTCTTCCAGTCCCTCCCCGTAAACGGCATCGTCATCGTCACCTCCCCCCAGGAGCTGGTGAGCCAGATCGTGGAGAAGGCCGTGAAGATGGCGGAGCTGATGAACATTCCCGTCCTGGGAGTCGTGGAGAATATGTCCTATTTCGCCTGCCCCGACTGCGGCAAGAAGCACTATATCTTCGGCAAGAGCAGGCTGGAGGAGCTGGCCCAAGCCCACAAGATCCCCGTCTGCGCCCGCCTGCCCATCGACCCGGCCATTCCCCAGGCCGCCGACGCCGGGGACATCGAGGGCGTGGACACCAATATGCTGGACGGGATCCTTGCCGCCGTGGAGAAGGCGTGACCCTCCAAAAAAGGCCGCACCGGGCAAGACCTCGGAGGTTTTCGCTCTCCCGCGCCCTTATATGAAGCATTATACCACGGAAGAAAAGGTTTGTCAAGCATTATTTTGAAAAAATTATAATTATTTTTTAGTAACTTACAAGGAGGTCATTTTTATGTGCAGCAACATTCCCCAGGTCAAGCTCGGCATCGTGGCGGTGAGCCGCGACTGCTTCCCCATCGCGCTGTCCACCCAGCGGCGCAAGAACATCGTGGCCGCCTATAAGGGCGAGCTTTACGAGTGTCCCGTCACCGTGGAGAACGAGCAGGACGCCCTGAAGGCCGTGGCGGACGTCACCGCCGCCGGGTGCAACGCCTTAGTC
The DNA here is from genome assembly GCA_947628265.1 of uncultured Oscillospiraceae bacterium. Lineage (GTDB taxonomy): Bacteria > Bacillota > Clostridia > Oscillospirales > Oscillospiraceae > RUG626. Next base: position 2,951 of record CANQZF010000029.1, on the reverse strand, counting down.
GTGTTCCTGGGCAACTTCGGCCCTGAGACGCCGGAGACGCTGATCGCCCAGAAGTTCGACGGCCCCTGCATGTACGTCTCCGCCGCCGAGGGCGACGGCGACATGATCAACGGGCGCGGCGACGCCTACTGCGGTATGCTCAACTGCTCCTACAACTTAGGGCTGCGCCATCTGAAGGGCTATATCCCCGAGTACCCCGTAGGCACCTGCGACGACATCGTGAAGATGATCGCGGACTTTGTCCCCATCGCCCGCGCCATCATCGGCGTCAAGAACCTGAAGATCATCACCTTCGGCCCCCGGCCCCAGGACTTCTTCGCCTGCAACGCCCCCATCAAGGGCCTCTATGAGCTGGGCGTGGAGATCGAGGAGAACTCCGAGCTGGATCTGCTGGTCAGCTACAAGGCCCACGCCAATGATCCCCGTATCCCCGCTGTCTGCGCGGAGATGGCCGCCGAGATGGGCGAGGGCCGGTATTTCCCGGAGATGAACGAGCGGCTGGCCCAGTTTGAGCTGACGCTTCTGGATTGGGCCGAGCAGCACAAGGGCGCCCGGAAGTATGTGGCCTTCGCCAACAAGTGCTGGCCCGCTTTCCCCGAGGCCTTTGGCTTCGAGCCCTGCTACGTCAACTCCCGTCTGGCCTCCCGGGGGATCCCCGTGGCCTGCGAGGTGGATATCTACGGCGCTCTCAGCGAGTACATAGGCGCGTGCGTCACGGGTGACGCCGTGACGCTCCTGGATATCAACAACTCCGTCCCCCAGTACATCTACGACGAGGACATCAAGGGCAAGTACGACTGCGCCCTTACGGACACCTTCATGGGCTTCCACTGCGGCAACACGCCGGAGTGCAAGATGTGCGAGAGCCGGGCCATCAAGTACCAGCTCATTCAGCACAGGCTCCTGGAGCCGGAGGGGAGCGACCCCGACTTCACCCGCGGCACCCTGGAGGGCGACATCGCCCCCGGCGACATCACCTTCTACCGCCTCCAGTGCGACAGCGAGGGGAACCTGCGCTCCTATGTGGCGGAGGGCCAGGTCCTGCCCGTGGCCACCCGCTCCTTCGGCGGCATCGGCATCTTCGCCATTCCTGAGATGGGCCGCTTCTACCGGCACGTCCTCATTCAGAAGCGTTATCCCCACCACGGCGCGGTGGCCTTCGCCCACTGCGGCAAGTATCTCTTTGAGGTGCTGAAATATCTGGGCGTCAAGGACATCGCCTGGAACCAGCCCAAATCCCTGCCCTACCCCACCGAGAACCCCTGGGCGTAAGCTGTAAGGGAAAAGACATAGTAACCGCCGCCCCCGGCTTGCCGGGCGCGGCGGTTTTTTATCGTATTTCGGAAAATCATTAAATAAACATTGCACGATGGTTTTTTCGTAATTCGATAGGCGGGCCGGCCAGGTGTCCGGCCCGTACGGAAATTGGTTCGTTGGGGGAAACGGAATAATTATTGGGAAATCGTTGCGTAAGACGGCGGGCCGCCTAGAGAGGCGGCCCCTACAAGCCTTTATGGAGGATTTTGCAAAAATAACGCATAAATCTTCCTTAAGAACCGTAGGGGCGGGTTCATAACCCGCCCGCTATTGAAATACGCGGCGGAGTGATTGAAATGGAAGGGGAACCCTGACGGTTCCCCCTCCAACCTCTTCCCTCCGATCATACGGAATCCTGATTTATTACGCATAATGTTCTGTACGGGCCGGACACCCGGCCGGCCCGCCTTCCGATTTACGAAAAATCTATCCTCATACGCCGTAGGGGCCGCCGCCCACGGCGGCCCATCGTATTCCCGGAAAACTATCCCACAAATTGTAGGGGCCGCCTCTCTTGGCGGCCCGAGGCGGTATCGAATTTTGCAACGACTCATTCTTACGCTTTCGTAGGGGTCGCCCTCCCGGGCGACCTGTCCACCGTTGATTGACAGCCCGGATATTCACCGGGACGGGCCGCCGGGGACGGCGGCCCCTACCGCCGCACGGCGGCGGGGTGATTGAATCGGAAGGGGAACCCTGACGGTTCCCCTTCCAAACCCTTCCCTCCGAACATACGGAAGCCTGAAATATTACGCAAAATGTTCTGTACGGGCCGGACACCCGGCCGGCCCGCCTTCCGACTTACAAAAATTCTATCTTCATACGCCGTAGGGGCCGCCGCCCACGGCGGCCCACCGAATTCCCGAAAAACTATCCCGCAAATTGTAGGGGCCGCCTCTCTTGGCGGCCCGACATTTTTATACGCGGCGGAGCCGCAACCTTTTTAGGAGGCGGGATTGAAATACGATTGACGGGCCGGCCGGGTGTCCGGCCCGTACGGATAATTTTTACGTTGGGGGAAGCGAAAGGATATGGGGGAAATTGTTTCGTATGACGTGGGCCGCCGTGGGCGGCGGCCCGTACGGCGTTTAAGGGAAGGTTGCCGGAAATTCTGCGGGCCGCCTAGAGAGGCGGCCCCTACAAAGTTGTACGATGGTTTTTTCGTAATTCGATTGGCGAACCGGGACTTTCCTTTTCGCCTTGCCCACGTTGTCAAAGCCCGGAGGACCGCGTCAGATGTCAGGCTGTCAGTCCTCCGGGCCGTTTTCATCGTCCGGGGTAAACGTTATGATGTCGGATATATCGCACTTTAAAATATGACACAGCGCGTTCAGCGTATAGGTGGAAACCGACTCATCGCGCATGAACCGCTGTATGGTTTTACTGTCCAGGTTATACCGGCCGCACTTATTACGCAGATAATAGGTGCTTATCCCACGCGCGGCCAGGAGTTTTCTCAGTGGTTCAAAGCTGATCATGCCCGTTCCCTCTTGACTTTTTCTATATTATCGCATAGAATTGGGCTAGCCAATATGAGGAATATTCCCCATATTGGGTCAAACCGAAGCGGCGGGCCAAAGGCCCGCCGCTTACTATGCCGTATGGTTTTCAGTCGCTCTCGATAAGGCCGTAGC
>CANQZF010000028.1 GCA_947628265.1 uncultured Oscillospiraceae bacterium | reverse complement strand
GGTGCAGATGGATATACGGACCCACCCTGACCTTCGCTTCGCTCGGCCACCCCTCCCGGAGGGAGGGGCAATTTGGGCGGCGGTCCGTACGGCGTTGTTTGGGGGTGCGGTGGTAATCGAAGGACGGGCGGGTTTGGAACCCGCCCCTACGGTTTTATTTTAGTTTGTTGTGTAATAATGGGAAAATCTATCAAATTTCTCGTAGGGGCGGGTCCCATGTCAAGAGCAACATGGGTAAACCCGCCCGTCCCTTTATTTAATATTTTTTGCGGGGCTCTGCCTCGCAAAAAATCCCTTTTGTTTTGCGCAGTTGACGCCCGCAGGCGTCATGCAAGCGAGCAACCGCCGCAACGCGGCGGCTCTTGGCGAGTCGCAGTGCGGCCCTGCGGGCCGTGCGCGGAGCAAAACAGCAGGGACCCCGTCCGTGAATTCCGCAGAATTCACGGACGGGGTCCCGCACGTTCCCCCTTCCCGGAAAAGACCTTCAGGTCTTTTCCGGGAATTAGTTTTCCATCTGTTTTCCCAAAAACCCTGCCACGGTCTGGGCCAACTTGTATTCCACCTCGCCCACGGTGGCGTCGCCCTCGCCGAAGAAGAGGACGCAGCCCATGACGTCGCCCTCGGTGAGGATGGGGGCGGCCACGGTGACGGCGTATTTGTCCACGCCGTCGGCGGGCTCCACGCCCTTTTCGCCCTGGCCCCGGTGGTAGACCTGGCGGCCCTCCATGATGGCCTCCAGCTCAGGGCTTACGGGGCGGCCAAGGAGCTCTCGCTTTTGGACGCCGCACACGGCGATGACGCTGTCCCGGTCCGTGATGGCGGCGGGGAGGCTCGTGGCCTTGCTCAGCGTCTCCACCATCTGCCCCGCGAAATCGGAGAGCTCCCCCATGGGGGAATACTTCTTGAAGATGACCTCTCCGTCCTTCTCCGTGTAGATCTCCAGCGGGTCGCCGTCGCGGATGCGCATGGTGCGGCGGATCTCCTTGGGGATGACGACTCTGCCGAGGTCGTCGATCCTGCGAACTATTCCTGTTGCCTTCATTTTGAAGTCCTCCTGTCTCTATTTGTATCGACAGGAATTAGTATCCGCCGAAAAACCGCCAATATGCAGGTGCCGTTATTTGCCAATAACGCCTCTCGCGAACCGCTCAAACCGGGGGCGGCGGAGAATCCGGGCCCTTTTTTGAGGGGAAATTTTCAAATTTTTAGATTTCATGTTTCATTTTTCTGTCAGATGTGTTATATTATCGTCATTAAAGCGCATTTTTCGACATTCCACGGAGGCGGCGTGATGACAGAGAAGCAGAAGTTTTTTAAATGGCTCTATGAGGGGAACTACATCTTTTTGCTGCGTATTGCCCGGATCTTCGTCATAAACGAGGCGGACGCGGAGGACCTGGTCCAGGAGGTCTTCATCCGCGCCATGAACGCCTACGACAAGCTTGTGAACCACCAGAACCCCAGAGCGTGGCTGGTCGCCACGCTGAAATACTGCATACGCAACGACAGCCGTCAGCTCTCCAAGACGCTCAACGTCTCCCTGGAGAACATGGACGAGCTCACGGCCCCGGAGGATATGGAGCCGCTGTCGCATATTCTGCCGGCGGAGCTCTCTCCCCGAGACAGGGAGCTCATCCTGTGGCGGTTCGAACAGGAGCTGAGCTACCAGGAGATAAGCCGGAGGCTGGGTATTTCCGAGATGGCATCCCGGGTGAAGGTGTGCAGGGTCATCAAGAAATGCCGGGGGCTGATGAGCAAATGAAATTTTTTTCTTTTTATGATAACAAAACGCCGCGCTCAACACATATATAAGCAGAGGAGGAAGGGGTGAGACCATGGAAAGCGAAAAAAACGCCGGCGGGAACATGTTGAATTCGCCTCATGAGATGGACAAGCTGGCAGAGGAACTGAATTCCATGTCCGTGGAGGAGCTGGAGGAGGAGCTGAAGATCCTCTTTTTAGAGATGGACGAGGACTCCTTTGACGGGGAGCTTTTAGAGATGTACCTTGACGCCATCGAGCGCAAGTCCCCGCAGACCCGGCCTGTGGATACCCGGGAGGCGTATGAGCGCTTTATGAAGCGCGTGAAAGCCGAGGACAAGAAGCGCCGCCGCCCCCGCGCCCTTCTGAAAGTGGGCATCGTCGCCGCAGTGATCGCCGCCCTCATGGCCGCCTCCGTGGCCGTGGCCTACGCCAGGGGAATCGACGTCTTTGACCGGATCGCCCATTGGACGGCGGAGGCCTTCGGGCTGTCGATGACGGATAAATCGGGAAAAAACGGTGCGAAGACCCCGCCACAGTTGCAGGGAATGAAGGAAGCGATGGAACAAGGCAGTATTGATTCCAATTATCTTCCTACATATTGGCCGGAGGGATGCGAAGAATCAAAGATAACGGCTTCAGATGATCCGGAATCATACATGCTCCTGGGCACATTTGGGGGAAAAGGAAATCGTATCATTTTATCCTATGTTCGGTTACTGTCTGGAGACCCGAAAAATTTATATAACATAGATGATCAATCACTTGAATTCTATGAACACAATGGGATTAAATTTCACATTATGACAAACGCGGATAAATATCTTGCGGTTTGGACGTCAGATAACGTTGAATGCCGCTTATCAGGCTTGGACTCATACGAAGAACTTATCAAAATACTTGAGTCGATTGGAGGTTGAAAGTTTTTGAAAAAATATATTAAATACCTGGTCATGGCAATCATGATTCTTTCTGTTCTCAGTACCTCCGTATTTGCGGCGGAATATACCAACGAGTATATTTCCTCAGGGGGCGGCTACATCCATAGGTGGGGTCCGGGGGACATCTCCGTTGAATTTAACGTCGTTGGGACAGACATTATGGACACCATTGGGGCGCATATGGTCAACGTCTTCAAGATGTTAGGCGAGACGCCTAACGCCGGAAGCGATGAGCTTGTCGCGACATACTACTATACAACCTACCCCGGCCTGATGATCACCGACGATTTCTTCTATGCCGGGTCCATAAGGCTCCAGGTAGAAACCGGCTATCAGTATTATGCCGTGATTATGTTTTACGCCACCCTTGACGGCGGCTGGGGTAATATGCTCTTTAGCACAAACCCCAAAGCGGCATGACCCCCCGTACAACAGAAAAGACCGAGAGGCGGCGCCTCCCGGTCTTTTTTAATTTTTTCGCGCGGCGATTATCTGGGGACGTAGCCGCTGACGTCCAGGGAGAGGAGCTCGCCGACCACCGGGGGCAGGGGGGCCGAGGGCTGGTCCAGAAGCTCCATGCCCATGGCCTGGGCCTCGCCGGCGTTGGCGCGGATCGCGGTCAGGAGCGCCCCGTCCAGCTCCGCGTCCGTGGGCTCGGCGGGCAGGGAGAAGCTCGCGGCCGAGCCGTCGTTGGCCTTCAGCTTATAAAGCTCCAAAAGCTCCTTTTTAAAGTCGATGATCTCCCGCAGGCTTGCCCCGCCGAGGCTCCGATAGATGCCGTCGTTCAGCTCGTCCTCGGTGAGCTTCGTGTGGTCCACCACGGACCTTGCGTAGGTGATGGCCACCACGCTCTCGGCGTGCTTGAAAAGGGACTGGTCCTGCTCGCTGCTCTTCCAGATCCAGATGTCGTAACGGACCATGGCCGCACCCTCCAGCAGCAGCACGAAGAAGCGCTTCTCCTCCTCAGTCACGTTGACGGAGGTGAACATGGCGCTCAGGGCGTTCTTGATGACCTTGGAGATGATGGCGGTGACTTTTTCACTGCCGATGGACATGATCTGGTCGATGAGCTCGTCCACGGCGTTGGAGACACCCCCGTCGGAGTAGTTCACCCGGTATTCCCTGGAGAAAGCCCCCATCCGGTCCCCCACGATGGCGACCTGGGACTCCAGCTCCCGGTTGCGGAACATTTCGCGCATGCTGAGCTCCAGCTTGTCGAGCTTGGAATTGGCCAGCTGTATGAGACTGGCCGCCTCCTTCCGGGCCTGTTCCCGGGCCTCGGACGCGCCGGTGAACTTATCCATAAATTTTTGTACACTTGCCATTTTTGCCGCTCCTTTTCTTTTTTTCGCCCTGGCCAGGGTCCTTGAGGCCATTATGGCGGAAAGCGCGGGGCGTGGCAAGGGTCCTCGGCCCGACCCGGCCCCAGGGCGGCCGAAAGGGGCATCCCCCCGGCGGGACAGGCCAGCTCGTCCCGGCAGGCCACAAATTTGTCGTAGGGGATGGGGATCACGTCCCCGTTGTCCATGGTGAGGGCGCACTGCTTCCCGCCGCACCGCCGGACGCTCATCACATGGTTTTTGTTGACGATGTAGCTGCGGTGGACCTTTACGAAATCCTCCGACAGGCGCTGGGCGACGCCGGAGAGGGTGCCCAGGGACTCCACGAGCTCCCCGGGGAGATGCCAATGGAGGTGGTCCTGAAAGACCTCCACATACAAAATGTCGCACTCATAGAGGCAATAGACGTCCCTGTTGACGGCGCTGACGATATGCCGCCGGCCCGGAGGCGTGGGGCGGGCCAGCTCTATGTAGGCGGCCTTGCCGCCGAAGAAAAGGAGCGTGCATTCAAGGCGCAGGGGAGGGGCCGCCGGGGGCCCCTCCGGCCGGACCAAATAAGCGCCGGCCACCAGAGCTCCGCCGACGCCGAGATTTCCGATATACGGGGCCCGGACCCAGGAGACCCTGGCCGGACCCATGGAGAGGAGGCCCAGCGCCTCCCCGCTGTTTCTCAGATGGCCGCACCGGGGGCCGTATTTCAGCAGGGCGTCCGGCGTACATAGGGAGAGGAGCCGCCGGAGACTGCCCGCGTGGACGCAGGAAAGTACGCGCTGCGACAAATTGAGCAGCTTTTTCTCTGTACTATCTTCCATGTGCTCGGACCGTGACCCGTTCTCCCTCCCCTCCGATGTCCCCGCGCGTCAATGGGGCATGGTCAAGGCGACATATATCGACACCTTGCGGGAACTATATAAAATACAGGCGGATCTCGCCATCCTTTTTGGGTGAAAGGGGCATCAGGACCGGCGAAAGGGGTATTTGCCCGGGGCAGGACGCTCCGGGCGCCGGCTGAAAGGACGGGTCGCGCTCCATTAAACTATGTCATCACCGCCGCCTTTTGTTACAGCCCCGCGAAAGCGCCCCGCCCTGCGCTCCACGGGGAAAGTCTTCCCGGCGGAGGTTGCAAAAGGGGCGGGGGTGGGCTATAATATAAAAAATATTCATCGGGAAGGGGCGGGGAAATGTGGAGGTCGTGATCGTCGGCGGAGGGGCCTCGGGGCTCGCGGCGGCCATAGAGGCCTCACGGCGGGCACACGTCACGGTGCTGGAGCGGTGCGCCCGGGTGGGGCGCAAGCTGGCCGTCACCGGCAACGGGCGGTGCAACCTGACAAACCTCGATATGGGCCCGGAGCGCTACCACGGACGGGATCCCGGCTTCGTCCGGCCCGCCCTTGAGCGCTTCGGCGTTTCGGAGACGCTGGACTTTTTCAAAAATATCGGCCTTGTCACCGTCTCGGAGCCCTCGGGGCGGGTGTACCCCCACTCCGACCAGGCCGGGAGCGTGGTGGACGTGCTGCGCTTCGCCGCCACGGAGCGGGGCGTGGAGCTGCGGTGTGGGTTCGAGGTCCGCGCTGTCCGGCGGGTGAAGGGCGGATTTGAGGTCCGGGGCGACAGCGAGGCGCTTTTTTGCCAAAAGCTCATCGTGGCCGCCGGGGGCATCGCCGGGACGAAGGCCGGGGGCACGGGGCTGGGCTACGAGCTCCTCTCCTCCCTGGGCCACGCCCGCACGGCCCTGCGCCCGTCGCTGGTGCAGCTGAAGACCGAGAACGATCTGCCCCGGAAGCTCCGGGGCGTCCGGGCCGACGCCGGGGTGGAGCTCCTTTTTGGCGGCGTGACGGCGGCGGAGAGCCGGGGCGAGGTGCAGTTCGCCGACTACGGCCTCACCGGCCCCGCGATCTTTGAGATCTCCCGGGCCGCCTGTGAGCGCCCCGGGGGCGTCGTGAGACTGGACCTTCTCCGCCGGGTCCCCCGGGAGGAGCTTATAAAAATGCTCGCCCGCCGGCGGGCGGGGGAGCTGACGGCGGAAAATCTCCTCACCGGCATCCTCCACAACAAGCTGGGCCGGTGCCTGGTGACGGAGCTGGGATATTCCTTGACTGAACCTATTTCCCATTTCACCGACGGCGACCTCGCGCGGGTGGCCGACGCGGTGAAGGGCCTCGCCCTCCCCGTCACCGGAGATCTGGGCATGGAGGGGGCGCAGGTCACCGCCGGGGGGATGCGGACAGAGGAATTCGACCCCGCGACGCTGGAGAGCCGCCTGGTCCCCGGGCTTTACGCCTGTGGCGAGGTGCTGGACGTGGACGGGGACTGCGGGGGGTACAACCTCCAGTGGGCCTGGTCCAGCGGGCGTCTGGCGGGGACGCTGGGAGGTATGAGATGATCCGGATACGCGACCTGTCCCTCCCCGCCCGGGAGGACGGACAAAAGGCCCTCCTCCGCGCCGCCGCCAGGGCCCTGGGCGTGGGCGAGGGGGAGATTTCCGAGCTCAAAATAAGGCGCCGCTCCGTGGACGCCCGGAAAAAGGGGGACGTGCGGCTCATTTACACCGTGGACGCGGCCTTGACGGGGTCGGAGGCGGCGGTCCTCCGCGCGGATAGGAGCGGTAAGCTCGCCCCGGCGGAGGCGTATATTTACGCGCCCCCCAGGGCCGCCCATATGCCCGAAAAGCCCCCGGTGGTGGTGGGCTTCGGGCCCGCCGGGATGTTCGCGGGGCTCATTCTCGCCATGGCGGGGCTGTGCCCCATCATTTTGGAGCGGGGCGGCCCCGTGGAGGAGCGGGCCCGGGCCGTCTCCCGGTTTTGGGAGACGGGGGAGCTCAATACCGGCTCCAACGTCCAGTTCGGCGAGGGCGGGGCCGGGGCCTTTTCCGACGGGAAGCTCAACACCGGCACGAAAAACCCCCGGATCCAGTGGGTCCTGGACACCTTCGCCCGGTTCGGCGCGGCGGAGAACGTGACCTTTGACGCCAAGCCCCACGTGGGCACGGACAGGCTCCGAACGGTGGTGAAAAATCTCCGGGAGAAGATCATGGAGCTGGGCGGGCAGGTCCGCTTTTATTCGGCCCTCACGGACATACGCGTGGAAAAGGGCCGCGTCACCGGTGTCACGGTGAACGGCGTCTCGGAGCTTGCCTGTGACGCCCTTATTTTGGCCGTGGGCCATAGCGCCAGGGACACCTTTGAGATGCTTTCCCGGCGGGGCGTGCCCATGGAGCCCAAGGCGTTCGCCATGGGGGCCAGGATCGAGCACCGCCAGCGGGACATCGACCTTGCCCAGTATGGCCCCTTCGCGGGGACGCCCTCCTTAGGGGCGGCGGACTATAAGCTCATCGCCCACACGCCCAGGGGGGACGCCTACACCTTCTGCATGTGCCCCGGCGGGTATGTGGTGGCGGCGGCCTCGGAGGAGGGCGGCGTGGTCACCAACGGCATGAGCTACTCAGGGCGCGGTGGGGAGAACGCCAACTCCGCCCTTTTGGTGGGGCTGACGCCGGAGGATTTCCCGGGAACGGGGGTCCTCTCGGGGATGTACTGGCAGCGGGAGCTGGAGCGCCGGGCCTTTGAGCTGGGCGGCGGGGGCTACCGGGCCCCGGCCCAGACCGTGGGGAGCTTCCTGGGCCGGCCGGGGGGCCATACCGTGACGCCCACCTATAAGCCGGGGGTGACCATGGCGGACCTCCGCCGCCTCCTGCCGCCGCGCCTCACCGGGGCCATGGAGCTGGCCCTGCCAGAGCTGGGCCGCAGGCTCCGGGGCTTTGACGACCCGGGGGCCGTCCTCACGGGGCCGGAGACGCGCAGCTCCTCCCCGGTGCGGGTCCTGCGGGGCGAGAACCGCGAGTCTCTCATCGTCGGCCTCTACCCCTGCGGCGAGGGCGCCGGCTACGCCGGCGGCATCACCTCCGCCGCCGTGGACGGGATGATGACGGCAGAGCGGGTGATCATGGGGGAGAGCTGACGGAAAGGGGCGGGATTTATTTTCCTCGCTTTTGCGCCCTTTTTTCCCCGTAGGGGCCGGACACCGTGCCGGCCCGTCCCCCGTCTACCGCTGCACCTCCAACCAACGCCGTAGGGGCCGCCGTCCCCGGCGGCCCGTCCCCCGTTTTCCGCGCCCACCCCGATAAAAGGTTTGCGGCTTTGCCGCATATTAAATTATTCATCGCAAAATTTTGCGGCGAAAACCATTTTTGAGGACGGTGCGCTGACTTTCGACGCAATATCATCCAACCGGGAATGGGCCGCCGTGGGCGGCGGCCCGTACGGCGGTGTAAGGGGGCATGGCAGTTATCGGCAGGACGGGCCGCCAAGAGAGGCGGCCCCTACAACGATGTTCGGAGGCATGGTGACAAACAGGGGCGGTCGGCCGTGGCCGGTGACCAAAGGGAATGCCCTTGGGTGCCGACCCTACGGAACATTGTGTATTTCAATTCAATGTTCCGATTATCACACCACCAACAATATACGCCGTACGGGCCGCCGCCCACAGCGGTCCCATCCACGATTTACAATCTGCCTCCTAATCAACGCACAACGCCCCCGTAGGGGCCGCACATCTGGGCGGCCCGTCCCCGTTTTCCGCATCGCCCCGGACTACGCCGTAGGGGTGGCCGTCTCGGCCACCCGTCCCTCAATTTACTTCTCAATCCCTGATCAATGCGTAACGTCCCCGTATGGGCCGGATGACCGAAGGGAATGCCCTTGGGTGCACTGGCCGGCCCGAAAAGGTTGGGAAATTGGGCGGTTGCGACAAAACGGAAAATGGTGCGAACCGGGGGACGGGCCGGCACGGTGTCCGGCCCCTACGGCGTATCATTAGATTTTTGCGCTTGTCGGAAGGCGGATGCGAACCGGGGGCGGGCCGCCAAGAGAGGCGGCCCCTACAACGATGTACGGAGGCCTTGCAACAGACGGGAGACGCGGCCAAAGCCGCCCAATATGAAAATCCCCGTTCCCGGCGGAAACACCAGGAACGGGGATTTCTTTATTATTATAATGTATACCCTATTCTTCCCCCGTCTCCACGGCCATGAAGAGGGTGCCGGTGGGGTTGGGGAGGGAGATCTCGTCGGCGGCGTCCTTGTACGCCTCGAAATCGTCCCCGGTGATGACGTAGCCCACGGAGCCGTCGGAGAAGACCACGGGGTCGGAGGTTTTCAGGGCCTCGGGGACCGTGCCAAAATAGAGGACGGCGCGGTAGTCGGCGCAGAAGGTCTCGGCGGTGAAGTGGTCGTCGGTGGGGAGGACGAACACGGGGCCGCTCCCGTCCGTGGCGTCCGCGTTGTAGCAGGGGGCGGGTTCGGTGGAGCCGTGGTAATCCCGGGTGAGCTCCGGGTTTTCGCTGTAGGGGGAGACGCCGGAGTCCCTCCCGCGCAGCGCGGCGGGGACGATGGCCACGGCCAGCACCGCCGCCGCAGCGGCAAAGCCGGCGGCCATACGGATGAACCGCTGTCTAACGCGTCGGCGCTCACGGTTTTCCCGCTCCACGCCCTCCATGACATTCTGAAGAAGCTCCCCGGGGGGCTCCGCCTCAAAATCCAGGGCCTCGTGGGCGGAGGTCAGGAGCGCGTAGACCTCCCTGGCCTCCGGGTCGGACGAAAGGAGCCGCTCAAGCGCGGCCTCGCCGTCCTTATCCAGTGTTCCGTCCAGCTTGCCGCTGATCAGCTCGTACAGATCATCCATGGCCGCGCCCTCCTTTCCCTTTGTCGGACTGATTTTTAGACTGCGGTCCCTTTGGAAAAGTTCCGCTTTTTTTCAAATTTTCAGCAAGCGCCGCCCGGGCCCGGGCAAGGCGGGACTTGACGGTGCCCTCCTCCACCCCCAGGGTCTTTGCTATGTCGGCGTAGCTCATACCCTGGTACTCCCGCATGAGGATAATTTGGCGCTTGTCCTCACTGAGCGCCAGCACGGCCTTGCGCACCAGCGAGAGCTCCTCCCGGCGCTCGATCACCTCGTCGGGCTGGGGGGCGTCGTCGGGGATCTCGAGCTGCGCGCCCTCCTCGTCGGTGGGCATGGGGACGAGCTTGTCCCGCCGGGACTTTTTGAGGATGTCCATACAGGCGTTGTAGGTGAGGCGGTAGAGCCACACGGAGAAGCGGCTCTCCCCCCGGAAGGAGCGGAGATTTTGATACGCCCTCAAAAACGCCTCCTGGGAGGCGTCCATGGCGTCCTCGGGACTGCCGGTGAGCTTCAGCGCCAGGCTGTAGACCCGCTTTTGGTGCTCCAAAACCAGCTTTTCAAAGGAAGGCGCGTCCCCCCGGGCCGCGTCCCGGATGGCGGCGGCCTCCTCCTGAGCCGTCATGCGCTCCCCCTCCTCTCCTCGTCCCGGAGGTAGTCCAGGATGTCCCGGGATACGGTATATATATCCTCTAAGGTGGAGACGGACATGATCTGCCCCTTGAAAAAGGCGGCCCGGGGCATCCCCTTTAAATACCAGGCGAAGTGCTTGCGGGCCTCCAGGCACGCCACCTTCTCCCCCAGTACGTCCACCGCCCGCTCAAACTGCCGGATGGCCGTCCTGACGCGCTGGGAGTAGGGCGGGGGAGCGGGCACGGGTTCTCCGGTCAGGGCCGCCCGGGCCTCCCGGAAGAGCCAAGGGTAGCCCATGGCGCCCCGGCCGATCATAACGGCGTCCGCGTGGGCGTGGGCCAAAACGCGGACCGCGTCCTCCGCCGTGAAGACGTCGCCGTTGGCGATGACGGGCACGTGGAGGGCGGCCTTCACATCCCGGATGATGTCCCAGTCGGCGCGGCCTGAGTACATCTGGGTCCTGGTGCGCCCGTGAACGGCCACGGCGGAGGCCCCGGCGCTCTCGCACACCCGGGCAAACTCCACGGCGTTGACCGAGCCCGCGTCGAAGCCCTTGCGGATCTTCACCGTCACGGGCCGGCCGGCGTTTTTGACCACGGCCTCCACGATCCTCCCCGCCAGCTCCGGCGTGCGCATCAGGGCCGAGCCGTCCCCGGACTTTACCACCTTCCCCACGGGGCAGCCCATGTTGATGTCCAGGAAGGTACAGTCTGAAAGCTCGCGGACCTTGGCCGCTGCCTCCCCCATCATCACGGGGTCGGAGCCGAAAAGCTGTACACTGGCGGGGGCCTCCCCCGGTCCCAGCTCCATGAGCTTTATGGACTTTTTATCCTCGTAAAGGAGCGCCCGGGAGCTGACCATCTCGGTGTACGTCCATCCCGCCCCCTGCTCCCGGCAGACGGCGCGGAAGGCAAGGTCCGTCACCCCCGCCATGGGAGCCAGCAAAAGCTGCGTATTGACTTCCACGCCCCCGATGACCATACGGCGCCTCCTTTTAAGGTTCGTTCGTGGACAGTATTTTAAGCAATTTGCGCCGGAATGTCAAGAAGCTGAGCCTGGCGCTGCCCGCAGGAAAAATATTCTCAAAAAATTTAAAATTTCTCTTGACAACACATAGGGAATTTGGTATTCTATCAAAGCGCCTGTGGGCGAGGTATGTCCCTGCGCGCACTGCGATGATCCGGAAGATTGCATCGAAAGGTGGTAACTTCCGGGGAGTATGTCCGGTCGTTGCGAAGAGCCAACGCGACTTTCCGCGACGACGCAATCGGGCGGCTGAAAGATTTACTGTGCTGTAGACGGTGATGTGTATATCGTCTGAGCAGAAGGTCAGCCGGAGACGTCCGGCACTTTTTGTGGGCAGAAGTGATACACACGGATATGTGGACAGAAAATCTTTCACCGTACTAACAAAAAGTACGTTTTTGGAGGAAAGAAAAATGGCACCCGCTAAGAAAACCATCCGCATCAGACTGAAAGCCTACGACCATCAGCTCATCGACCAGAGCGCCGAGAGGATCGTGGAGACCGCCAAGAGGACCGACGCCAAGGTCTCCGGCCCCATCCCCTTGCCCACCCGCAAGGAGGTCGTCACCATCCTTCGCTCCCCCCACGTCAACAAGGACTCCCGCGAGCAGTTCGAGCGCCGCACCCACAAGCGCCTCATCGACATCGTCTCCCCCACCCAGAAGACCGTGGAGGCGTTGATGTCTCTCGAGCTCCCCGCCGGCGTGGAGATCGAGATCAAGCTTTGATTTTTCCGTGAGACTTCGTTCCGCCGGCTTGCCGTACACAAAGTACTGCCTGCGCCGGCGCGCCTCGTCTCACGAAAAAATCCCCTGCCTGAGGCTCATCGTGAGCCGCACGACCCGTTAACAACCCACAGCACACGACTTGCGTTAAGTGTGCGGGGTCAAG
>CANQZF010000027.1 GCA_947628265.1 uncultured Oscillospiraceae bacterium | reverse complement strand
GAAGGAGCAGGTCCAGTAGGTGTAGCGGATCTCATACCAGATCTCATACTCCCCGGGCTCCGAGACCTGGGGCGGGTCGCTCAGCGAAAGGCCGTCCGGCGTAAGCCCGTAGCGCGCCTGGACCTCCACATAGGGGTCGGATAAATTCACCAGAGTGGGGCCGTGGACCTCCCCGTCGGCGGTGAAAACGCCGCCCTCCAGGAAGGCCCGGGCGGAGTAGTACTCCACAAGCTCAAGGCCGCAGTCCATGCAGACCTCCGCCTCTCTGAAGCGCCCCAACTCCGGCTCAGCGGTGAGAACGAGCTCCATGTGCCAGTGCGGGCAATACCCGCTGGCGCGGGCCTGGGAGGAGGTCAAAAGCAGTATCAGCGATGCTCCGAGGGCCGCCGCGATCACGCGGCGTATCCGTTTCCTTAGCATTTTCACACCTCCACACCGTCGAAGAGCGGGAGGCGGGGAGACATCCGCCATACATTCTATGCGTATCGACGCCTATTGACACAAAACCCCGCCGGGGCGGGGAGATGGCAGTAAATTAAGAAAACCGTGGGTATATACAGCAAACGGGCGGGTTTAGATTGCCCCTCCCTCCGGGAGGGGTGCCCGAGCGCAGCGATGGGCAGGGTGGGTCCGTCTATCTAACTATTCTATATTCGGACCCACCCCCTGCCCCCTCCCAGAGGGAGGGGCTTTTAAAAGGAGCGGCTTCGCCGCAACCTTTTTAGCCTTCCCCGCTTAGGCGGGGAAGGTGGCGCGTAGCGACGGATGAGGTGAGAGGGTGCGTTCATCCGAGCACTCAAAATCCTTCGGCCTCCCACCTCACCCCTGCCCCTCCCCGCCCTGCGGGGAGGGCTTTTAAAAGGAGCGGCTTTGCCGCAAAATTTAAAGCCCCTCCCAAGGGGGGAGGGGCGCGGGAGCTGACGCTTTAAGGGTCTTACCTTAAGGATGGTCCGGCATGAAGGCGGTAATTTCACCGGTACGCGTATTTTGTGCCCTCCGCCTCCGGGACGTCGCCGGACCACTGGTGGTCGGTGTCGCGCATGTAGGCGCTGGTGACGTTGAAATAATTGTGGGCGTCCCGGAAAACGGTCTCCTCGTCCGGGGTCCAGCCGGTGTACACCGGGTCGTTCCAGGTCACATCCACGCAGTACCAGTCTCCCTCCAGCCGCACCATGTTCCAGGCGTGCTCCTCGGTCCACCCGTAGGCGAAGCCCCGGACGGTGATACACTCGATGCCCAGAAGGTCCATAAAGAGCTGGAAGGTGGTGGCGTACCCCAGGCAGATCCCCACGCCGTGGGTGAGAAAGCCGTAGGGGTTATCGTTGTCCGGGTCGGGCGTCCCCACGGGGTGGGAGCTGAGCTCCGCCGGGTCGTACTGGGCGTTCAGGACCATCCAGTCGTTGACCGCCAGCTCCCGCTGGTAGCCCGTCATGTCCGGCGTGACGATCTCATCGAGAATCCTCTGACAGGCCTCGAAAACCGCCAGATTTTTTGGGGTGAGGCCGGAAACGTCGCCGCTTGCCCAGGCGCGGACCACCGCGTCGTGGTCGTATTCGTCCGCCTGGGGCTGCGTGGGTTCAAGGGAGGGCTCCGTGGGGGAGAAAATTTCGGTGACCAGCTCCCCAAGCGCCGGGGGCTCCGGGGCGTCGGGGCCAAAACAGGCGTCAAAGGCGTCCCGGGCGGCGTCCGCGTCGTAGGAGATAATGAGGGCGGCAAAGCGCCCCCGGGTGAGGGCGAGCCCCGCCTCGGCAAGGGCGGACTCCTCCGGCGCGTAGCCGAAAAAGGTCCCGGCCCGCCGGTCCCGGTATGCCTCCAGGGCGCTCTTGGCCTCGGCGGCGTCGTGGGGGGAGGAGAACTGAAAGACCGTCACCTCCGAGGCCATAGGCCCGAAGGGGTAGCAGATGACCCCGCCGGTGAGCTTCTCCGAAAGTTCCCCTAAGTACAGCGGCGCGTAATCGTCGAAATCCGGGTCGGAAAACGCCACAGCGTAGAGCTCCGGCAGCTCCGGGAGCGCCCCAATCACGGCGGCGGCGATGTTTTCGGCGGTGTAGTCGGTATCGCCGGAGGGAGCGCCGTCCTCAACGCACCCGGCAAGGGCGGTGAGGAGCAGACAGAGGCTTAAAAGTGCGGAAACGGCTTTTTTCATGGCATACCTCAAAACGTTTGGAGCCTCACGGGGCGCAGGGCCTCGCCGGTGACCTCCAAAAGGGCGGACCCGGCGGTGAGCTCGGTGACGCGGGGCAGAAATTTCTCATAGTTGTCCGGGGTCATGGAGAGGGTGAGCTCCACGTCCGCCCCGAATTCGGTGTTCTCCACCTGGGCCTCAAAGCGGGCAAGCTCCGGCTTCAAGCGGTCAAATTGGGGATAGGAGCAGATGAGGCTGACGGTGAAAAGCCGGGTCATCCGCGCCCGCCCCGCCGCCTCCAGCGCCATGGACGCGGCCTTGGAGTAGGCCCGCACCAGGCCCCCCGCCCCTAAAAGGATGCCGCCGAAATAGCGGGTGACGACGCAGCAGAAGTCCGAGATCCCCGCCTTGCGAAAAACGTCGAGGACCGGCATCCCGGAGGTCCCGGAGGGCTCCCCGTCGTCGGAAAACCGTGTGGCCCCGGTGGCCCGGACGCTGTAGGCGTACACGTTGTGGCTGGCGTCCCAGTGACGCTCCCGGGTCTCGCGCAGTCGCTCCAGCGCCTCGGACTCGTCCCTGACGGGCCAGACCCGGCCGATGAAGCGGGAGCGCTTTTCAATATATTCGATTTCGCTCTCGGCGGCGGGGATCAGGTATTCGTCGGACATCGGGGCCTCCTCTTAAGCCGGATGGCTTTTTTTGCTGAGTCCGGCAGCACTGCCGGGGGGTCCTTCTTTCCATTCTTTTTGGAAAAAAGAATGGAAAGAAGCAAAGGAAGAAAAACTTTTTTGGGTGCTCTGTAGCTTCGGGTCTCTACGTTATACTGGCGGGTCGGCTCCCGCAGTGGTGGTCGGGGGCTATGGGTGGAACCATATCCGCGTGGATGTGGTCGAATTGAGAAGCGTTTATTTCCGCGTAAGCCCGAATTATAAATTCGGGCGACGCTGGCTGGGTGGTGGACGAGAGGCTCTGCGTCTACGCTTTGCCGCGCTGCCTGGGTGCTTGTCGTGTGGTAATCGGTAGAACAGCGTCTATATCCGCTGGCGCTTGTCGTGTGGTGGTCGGGAGAGAAGCGGCTACGTCCGCTGGCGCTGGCGCTGCGCGCCTCGCGCATCGCTGGTGCGGTGAGCGGGAGGGTCTGGGACCCTCCCCTACGGATTTATTGGGGAATGTTGCGATTTTATGGGGAAATCTATCAAATTTCTCGTTTGGAAATGATGCGTTCTATGGGAAATCCTTCAAATTTCTCGTAGGGGCGGGTTCTAAACCCGCCCGTCCCCTGTGTATGCTCGCACGGCGCCCCACAGCTCCTGCTTTACGGTGACGTCCACGACGATCCCGGCGTCGGTGTACTTGACGTCGTGGACCTGGGCCTCCCGGTGGAGGGTGTCCAGAAGCGCTCCGGCGGAGTAGGGGAGGGTCAGGGTGAGGCGCTTTTTGCCCTGATTTAAAATTTCGTTGATCTTCTCAAGAAGCCGGTCTGTGCCCTCGCCGGTTTTGGCGGAGACGGCGATGACGTTCTCCCCACGGGGGATCATGGCCGGGTCCGGGCAGATGTCCGCCTTGTTATATAGGTCGATGCAGGGCGTCCCGGCGGCGCCCAGCTCCGAGATGAGCCGGCGCACCACGTCGATCTGGGTCTCCCGCTCCGGGGAGGAGGCGTCGATGACGTGGACGAGCACATCCGCAAAGGCAAGCTCCTCCAACGTGGCCTTGAACGCCTCCACCAGGTGGTGGGGGAGCTTTCGGATGAAGCCCACGGTGTCGGACAAAAGGGCCTCACTCCCGGGGGCGAGGGTCAGCTTCCGGGTGGTGGTGTCCAACGTGTCGAAGAGCCTGTCGTTGGCCTCGATGCCCGCCCCTGTCAGGCGGTTTAAAAGGGTGGACTTCCCGGCGTTGGTGTAGCCCACCAGGGCGATCACCGGCACGCCGTTTTTCTCCCGGGCTCTGCGCTGGGTGCCCCGGACCCGGCGGACGTCCTCCAGTTCCTCCTCTAATTTTTGGATCTTCCGGCGGATATGGCGGCGGTCCGTCTCCAGCTGCGTCTCGCCGGGGCCCCGGGTGCCGATGGGGCTCTTGCCGCCGGAGGCCGTCTGCCGCACCAGGTGCGTCCACATGCCCGTGAGCCGGGGCAGCAGGTAGTTATATTGGGCAAGCTCCACCTGGAGCCGCCCCTCCCGGGTCCTTGCGCGGGTAGCGAAGATGTCCAAAATGAGCTGGGAGCGGTCCAGCACGTGGACGCCCAAGTCCTCCTCCAGCGCCCGGAGCTGGGAGGGGGAGAGCTCGTTATCGAAGACCGCCAGGGTACACTCGTTTGCCTCGATGAGCGCCTTCACCTCCCGGACCTTGCCCTCGCCGATGAAGCTGCGGGGGTCCGGGGCCCGCTTTGACTGGAGGATCTTGCCAAAGCTCCGCCCGCCGGCGGTCTCCAAAAGGGCCTCCAGCTCGTCAAGCGTGGCGTCCGAGGAGCGCTCCCGCTCCTCCATGATGTCGGCGGCCAGCCCCACGAGGACCGCCCGCTCGGTGTCCGTATTTTCCAACCGTTCATTTCCTTTGCAAAAAAAGATTTTATTCAGTATACCACGAAAGCCCCGGAATGTACATAAAAAATCGGCGCGTTTTGCCCCGGAAAGGAAAAAACTGAAGAAAAAACGGCCGTTCATAGAATTTTCACTTGCAAGATGGGGAGGCGTGGGGTATAATAGGGCATTAGTCCGGGTTTGGACTTTCAACAAAAGCAAAGGAATGATTTGTATGAGCGAGAATATCTCCCCCAAGGCCGCGCGGCGCGCCCAGGAAGCGGCGGAAAAGCAGGCGAGGGACAAGAAGTACAGGCTTGCCGTTATCATCATCTGCTGTGTGGTCGTGGCGCTTGTGCTGTTTGTGGCCCTTTTCGGCTCCAACCTCTTCTACAACGGGACTGCCGCCGTCAATGTGAATGGGTTTGAGTACACCGTCGCCGACTTCAACTACAATTATTTTACGGTCTATAACGACTACTATAACCAGATGTACAACACCTACGGGGCGTATATCCAGTACATCTCCGGCCTTCTGCCCAGCACCTCCACCTCCTTCCGCAGCCAGGTGTACTCCGAGACCGACGGGAAGACCATGACCTGGGCCGACTTCTTTGAGGAGGCCGCCCTCCAGCGCATGGAGCGCGTGGCCATGCTGTGCACCGAGGCGGAAAAGGCCGGGTACACCCTCTCCGACGAGGACAAGGCCGCCGTGGAGGAGATCATCACGGGCCTCAAGACTCAGGCCACCTCTTACGGCTACCCGGATTTCCAGGCGTACCTCACCCAGTTTTACGGCAAGGGCATGACCGAGAAGTTGTTCCGGGAGAACATGCTCCGCGATCAGCTGGCCTCCGGCTACTCCGAGTCCATCAACGACAGCTTCACTTACACCCCCCAGCAGCTTGCCGACCACTATGCCGAGCACGCGGACGAGTATGACCGCTTTATCTGCCGCACCTATTTCTTCTCTGGCGCCGCCGTCACCGACGACGAGGACACCGAGGAGGACGAGACCCTCTCCGCTGAGGACGCCATGAAGAAGGCGGAGGAGGACGCGAAGGCCTTTGTGACCGCCGCCACCTCCGAACAGGCGTTCATGGACTACGCCGCCTCCCTCAACGAGGACAACGAGGACTACGACGCCGACGAGAGCACCAAGGTCACCACCGCCGGCTCCTCCCTTGGGGCGGCCGTGAAGGACTGGGTCACCAGCGCCGACCGGAAGCCCGGCGACGTGGAGGCCCTGAAGACCCCCGAGGACGCCAGCACCCAGGGCTGGTATGTGGTCTACTTTGTGGAGCGGGACAACAACCAGTACCAGGGCGTGTCCGGCTACTACGCCCTCTTCGCCAACAGCACCGAGCTCAAAGAGGACGACTACGAGACGGAGGACGCCTACAAGGAGGCCCTGAAGAAGGACGCCGAGGAGCGGGCAAGCGAGGTCTTCCTTGAGTTCATCAACGGCTCCGGCAAGGACTATGACACCTTCGTTTCCGTGATGGAGGAGAATGCCGAGAGCATCTCCGAGCACAGCGGCTTTGAGAAGTGCGGCATCTACGATCTGCCGGAGAGCGTCTCCGCGTGGCTCCATGACGAGGCAAGGCAGGAGAACGACGTCACCGTCCTCTACGACGAGGATTACGGTCAGTTCATCCTCTTCTACAAGGGCAACGACGGCGTCTACGCCGACCTCGTGGCTGAAAACACCATGCGCAGCGAGGACTACTCGGCCTGGGAGGAAGAGAGACTTCCCGACTATACCGCCGACAAGGAGTGGGAGATGGTCCTCTCCAAGAAGATCGCCGGTTTGGGCGGCTAAACCCCACATTCAAATTACGATTTGTCAAAGCGGCTCATCAGAGCCGCTTTGGTTTTAGGGGGAAAACGGATGACACTGACGGATAAGCTGAAAGCGTATTCCGAGAGCGGGGCGGTGGCTATGCACATGCCGGGGCACAAGCGAAATTCCGAGGAATTTCCGTGGCTCCGGGGCCTGGCGGATCGGGACATCACCGAGATCCACGGCTTTGACAACTTAAACGATCCGGAGGGGCTGTTCCGGGACCTGGAGCGCCGCATAGCGCGGCTCTGGGGGGCGGGGGAGAGCGTGGCCTTAGTGAACGGCAGCACCGTTGGTCTGATGGCCGCCGTCCTCGCCGTTTTGGAGGGGGGCGGGGAGCTTTTGATGTGCCGGGACTCCCACCGCTGCGTCTACCACGCCGCCCAGCTTGGAAAAATTCAGACTAGGTATCTCACCCCGGAGCGGGACCCGGCGCTGGGAATCCCCCTATCTGTGACGGCGGGGCAGGTGGAGGCGGCGCTTGAAGCCTTCCCCGGTACGCGCCTTGTGTGCGTCACCAGCCCCACCTACGAGGGGGTCGTCAGCGACATCGCCGCCATCGCCGGGGTCTGCCACGCCCATGGGGTCCCCCTTTTGGTGGACGAGGCCCACGGGGCGCACCTGGGGTTCGGGGGCTTCCCCGCCTCATCGGTGACGCTGGGGGCGGATGTGGCGGTGCAGAGCCTCCACAAGACCCTGCCCAGCCTCACCCAGACGGCGCTCATGCACATAAACCCCGGTCTTGTGGACCCCGGACGGGTGAGGCGCTACGTTGCCATGCTCCAGACCTCCAGCCCCTCCTACCTCCTCTCCGCCTCCATCGACGGGTGCGTGGATTACCTGGAGCGGGAAGGGGACGCGGCGGCCAACCGGTGGCTCTCCGCCCTGCAAGCGTTCCGGGAGGAGACGGCGGGGCTTGAAAACATGCGGCTCTGGGCCGGCGCGGAGGGCGTTTTCGCCCTGGACCCCTCCAAAATTGTCATAAGCGCCGACGGCCTTTGGCTCGCGGAGGCCCTGCGGGAGCGGTACGGTATCGAGCTTGAGTACGCCTGCCGCGCCCGGGCTCTCGCCATGACGGGGATGGGCGACACGGAAAAGTCCCTCTCCCGTTTTGCCGCCGCCCTGCGGGCGCTCAATAAGGAGGCCCCGGCCCGGGAGGGCGAAAACCCGCCCCTCCCCGGCGTCCCTCGCCAGGTCCTGCCCATCCACGAGGCCGCTGTCCTCCCCGGAACGCTTGTGCCCGTGGAAGATGCTATTGGGCGGGTAGCGGGGGAGTATATCTGGAGCTATCCCCCCGGCGTCCCGCTGATCGTCCCCGGCGAGGAGGTGACGGCGGAGACGGTCCGGGCCGTGAAAGCGGCGGACAACCTCCATTCGGACCGGAAAGCCGCGCCTTATTCGATTTTTTGTGTTGACCTCCGGTAAAAAATAGTGTAGAATTAGCTTGATAAGAAATCGGGAAAGGGGGATACACCCATGAAGAGGATAAAGACTGTTGAGACCCGCGACCTGAAGGCCAGCGTCAAGACCGGCGGCTGCGGCGAGTGCCAGACCTCCTGCCAGTCCGCCTGCAAGACCTCCTGCGGCGTTGCCAACCAGCTCTGCGAAAAGAAGAGCAAATAATTTGATTGGCAAAACGGATACCGCTTGCGGAAACACGCAAGCGGTATTTTTTGAGGTGAAATCATGATACATCAGTATAAATTAAACGGCTACAACATCGTTTTGGACGTCTACTCCGGGTCTGTCCATGTGGTGGACGACGTGGCGTACGATATGATCGCCATGTTCGAGGACCACGACGCCGAGAAGATCGTCTCCGCCATGCTCCAAAAATATGGGGACCGGGAGGACGTGACGGAGGGCGACCTTCGGGAGTGCCTTTCGGACATTGAGGCCCTGAAGGACGCGGGGAAGCTCTTTTCCGAGGACGAGTACGCCGGCCTTGCCTTCGATTTTAAAAAGCGCTCCAATGAGGTGAAGGCCCTGTGCCTCCACGTGGCCCACACCTGCAATTTAAACTGCTCCTACTGCTTCGCCTCCCAGGGCAAGTACCACGGGGAGCGTGCCCTCATGAGCTTCGAGGTGGGCAAGCGGGCTCTCGATTTCCTTGTGGAGAACTCCGGGAACCGCGTGAATTTAGAGGTGGACTTCTTCGGCGGGGAGCCGCTGATGAACTGGCAGGTGGTGAAGGACTTAGTCGCCTACGCCAGGAGCATCGAGGAGGAGAAGCACAAAAAATTTCGCTTCACCCTGACCACCAACGGCGTTTTGGTGGACGACGAGGTCATCGAGTTTGCCAACCTCGAGATGCACAACGTGGTCATGTCCATCGACGGCCGGCCGGAGGTCCACGACCGCTTCCGGGTGGACTACTTAGGGCGCGGCAGCTATGAGAAGATCGTCCCCAAGTTCCTCAGGTTCGCCAAAAAGCGGGGGGACCGGAGCTACTACGTCCGGGGCACCTACACCCACTACAACACCGATTTCACAAAGGACATTTTCCACCTCGCGGACCTGGGCTTTACGGAGCTTTCCATGGAGCCGGTGGTCTGCGCGCCGGACGACCCCTGCGCCCTGACGGAGGAGGACCTGCCCGTGCTCTTTGAGCAGTACGAGATTCTGGCAAAGGAGATGCTCAAACGGGAGCGGGAGGGGCGGCCCTTCACCTTCTACCACTACATGATCGACCTTACCCACGGCCCCTGCATCTACAAGCGCATCTCCGGCTGCGGCTCCGGCACGGAGTACATGGCTGTGACCCCCTGGGGAGACCTCTACCCCTGCCACCAGTTCGTGGGGGACGAAAAATACCTCATGGGCAACATCTGGGACGGCGTCACGAACACCGCTCTCCGGGATGACTTTAAGCTCTGCAACGCCTACGCCCGCCCGGAGTGCGACGGGTGCTGGGCGCGGCTTTACTGCTCCGGCGGGTGCGCCGCCAACGCCTACCACGCCACGGGCTCCATCCGGGGCGTCTACAAATACGGCTGCGAGCTCTTCAAAAAGCGGATGGAGTGCGCCATCATGATGAAGGCCGCGAGGGAGGAGGAGCCGTGGAATTCCTGAAATTGCTGCTGTCCGGGGTGCTGGGGTACCTCTTGGGGTCCCTGTCCGCAGCGGTGATCGTCTCCTACGCCGTCAGCCGCAAGGACGTGCGCAACTACGGCAGCGGCAACGCCGGGGCCACCAACATGGCCCGGCTCTTCGGCATGGGCGTGGGCGTGGCCACCTTTTTGCTGGACGGCCTCAAGACCGTGGCGTCCATGGCGCTGGGGCGGCTCATCGGCGGCTATTACGGCCTTTTGACGGCGGGGATCGCCTGCCTTTTGGGCCACTGCTTCCCCCTCTATTTTGGCTTCAAGGGCGGAAAGGGCGTGTCCGTGGGGGCCGCGCTGGGCCTGATGATCCACTGGAAGGTCTTCGTCATCATCGTGGCGGTCTTCTTCGTCACCTACTTCATCACCAAACGCGTCTCGGCGGGGTCGGTGATGTGCGCCCTGGCGTTCACCCCGGCGGAGCTCATCGCGGGGTTCCGGGACGGGCCCACCATCGCCTTCGGCATCACGGCGGGGATCTTGGTGCTCATCATGCACCGGGAGAACATCAAGCGCCTTTTAAACGGCACGGAGAAGCGCTTCAAGCCCCTGATAAGGAGAAAAAAATAAGAAATACCCCATTAAAATAGGGGCAAAGAGGAACAAAACGGAAAAAAACTGTGGCATTTTGTGAAAAACTGTGCTATAGTAAAAATGGTTATTCATATATATTGGGCAGTTTTACACTTTTTTGTGGGGAGGTAGGTCTGATGTCAATTTACATCGCCGCTCTTTTGGGGCTTGTGCAGGGGATCGCCGAATTCCTGCCCATTTCCAGCTCGGGGCATCTTTCGATCCTTCAGAACCTTTTCAAGGTCGAATACGCGGAGAGCGAGCATCTCCTTTTTGACGTGCTTCTCCATGTGGGGACGCTGGCGGCCCTCTTTGTGTTCTACTGGAAGGACATAAAAGCCATGGTAAAAGACTCCGTCTCCTTCATCTCCGGCAACACCCAGGACTCCGGGGAGGAGGGGCGGCTGAAGCCCTCGGTGAGGCTGGTGTTCCTCATCCTTGTGGCCACCCTGCCTTTGGTGGTGGTCCTGCCCTTCACCGACGCCGTGGAGTCCCTTTGCGCCAACACCCCCTTTATCGCCTTCGCCCTCATCATCACCGGTGTGCTGCTCTATGTCTCCGGGAAGCTGGCGGAGGGGCGGCGCACCGAAAAGACCGCCTCCGTGGCGGACGCGCTGGTGGTGGGCGCGGCCCAGGCCATCGCCGTGATCCCGGGCCTCTCCCGCTCCGGGACCACCATCACCGTGGGGCTTGCCCGGGGCTTTCGGCGGGAGTTTGCGGTGCGCTTTGCCTTTTTGATGTCCATCCCCGCCGTGCTGGGCTCCACCTTAGTGACGCTTTTGAAGGCCATCGTGAACGGCGGCATCGTCTGGGCCAACGTCCCGGCGTACCTTGTGGGCATGGTCATCGCCGGCGTCGTGGGGTATTTTGCCCTGGTGCTGGTGAAGAAGCTCCTGTCCGGTCCCGGCGGCTTTGCCAAATTCGCCTACTACTGCTGGGGCGTGGGCGTGCTGTCCCTTATTTTGTCCATCTTTATCCACTGATTTGTTTTCTGATTTGAGGTTTGATCCGAATGGCTGAGCAAAAGAAAAAAACCGCTGCTGCCGGGGGTTCCTCCGGCAGCAGGACTTCAACCGGCAAAAAATCCTCCGGCTCCAAAACTACCCGGAAGAGTGCCGCGTCGAAGGCCAAAAGCGACGCCGCCCGCAAGCGGGTGGAGGAGAACAGGATCCGCCGCCGCAGGACCCGGGGGGCCCTGGTGCTGCTGGCGCTGTGCATTTTTACCTTTCTCGGGTATTTCAGCTCCGACGGCGTGGTCATCCGCTTCCTCCGGGGGCTCCTGACGGGGCTCTTCGGCGGGGGCTTTTACGTCCTGCCCCCGGCGCTCCTCTTAGCGGCGGTGATTTTGGTCATGTCGGGCCGGGAGCCGGTGGGCGTGCGGGTGGCCAGCGCCGTCAGTCTGCCCCTTCTGGTGTCCGCCTTCTGCCAGCTCTTCTCCAAGGCCGCCTACGGGCTGAGCGGGGAGATGTTCAAGCTCCTCTGGGCCGACGGGAAGGTCCTCTCCGGCGGAGGGGTCCTGGGCGGCACGGTGGGCATCCTCTTTACATGGCTCTTCTCCAAGGCCGGGGCCGCCATCGTTCTCGTGTGCCTGTCGGCCATGGCCGTTATGAACATCGCGGGCCTCACCTTAAGGGCCATCGTGGATATGACCCGTGAGAGCCGGGAGGCCCGGGAGGAGCGGGAGTACGAGGGCTACCTCAACGAGCCGGACCCGGAGCCCCAGACCGCGCCGGCCCGGAAGGCCGTCCCCTCAGAGCCCCGGCGTGAACCCCGGGAGACCCCCCGGAAGGCCGCCATCGACATCCCCATGGACGACGAGAGCGTAAAGCCGGAGCCCGCGCCCGAGCGCAAGCCGGAGAAGCGAGCGTCCTTCTTCAACAAAAATAAGGGCGTTCCCGCCCCCGACTCCCTCTTCGACTCCTCCGCGAAAAAGGAGGAGCCCCGGGAGGAAGCGCCGGAGCCGGAGCCCAAAAAGGACCCTGTAAAAGAGCCCGTGAAGGAGCCGGAGCCTGAAACAAAGCCCCCGGAGACCGTCTCCAGGGACTTAAAGGTGGAGGTCATCCCCCGGGAAGCCCCCGAGACCCCCGCCCCCCAGCCCGCCCCCG
>CANQZF010000026.1 GCA_947628265.1 uncultured Oscillospiraceae bacterium | reverse complement strand
GAGGGGAACACCCCCTCGTTCATGGCGGCCAGGAAGACGTAGGGGAATTCCAGGCCCTTGGCGGCGTGGACGGTCATGAGCTTCACCTTGTCCCCGCCCTCCCCCGCGTCCTGGTTGGTGAAGAGGGCCACATGGGCAAGGTAGCTCTCCAACGTGCTCTCCTCCCCGCAGGACACCTCAAAATCGTAGACGGACTGCTTGAGCTCCGCCAGGTTATCGAGCCGCTCCTGACTCCCCTCGGTCCTCAGCATCCGCTCGTAGCCGGACTCATGGAGCATGGCGGAGAGGACCTCGGAGATGGGCCGGCCCTGGTAGGAGGCGGAGAAGCTGTCGATGAGGGACACGAACTGCCCCGCTTTCGTCCCCCGCAGGACCTCGTCGTCCAGGGAGGCGCGCAGCGCCTCATAGAGGGAACAGCCGTGCTCCACGGCGTACTGCCTTAAATAGTCCATGCGCCGTCTCCCCAGGTTGCGCTTGGGGACGTTGGCTACCCGCAGGAAGGAGAGGTCGTCCTGATAGGCGGCCATGCGCAGATAGCTCAGGGCGTCCTTTATTTCGCGCCTATCGAAAAACTGCACGCCGCTGTAGATGGTGTAGGGGATCTTGGCCTTTTGAAAGACCTCCTCCATGGGCCGGGTGACGTAGTGGGCCCGGTAGAGCACCGCCATATCCCGGTAGGGGACGCCATTTTCATGGAGCCGCGCCATCTCCCCCGCCATCCAGGCGGCCTCGTCCTCGGAAGTTTTCCCGTTGTGGACAAGGACGCTCTCCCCGGAGGGGAGCATGGGAACGAGGTCCTTTTCGATCCTGTCGGCGTTTTTGGCGATGAGGGAGTTGGCGGCCCGGAGGATCTCCGGGGTGGAGCGGTAATTTTCCGTCATCAGGATGGTCTTCGTGCCGGGAAAGCGCTTGTCGAAATCCCGGATGTATTTGATATTGGCCCCCCGCCAGGTGTAGATGGTCTGGTCCGGGTCCCCCACCACAAAGAGGTTGTGGTGATACCCCACCAGGGCCTCCATGAGCTCGTACTGGATGAAGTCGATGTCCTGGAACTCGTCGATCATGATGTACTCAAGCCGCTCCTGCCACTTGCGCCTTATGTCCGGGGCGGTCTTGAAGATGTAGAGGGTGAACTTGATGAGGTCGTTATAGTCGAGGGCAAAGCACTTCTTCTCCTGATATAGATAGCCGTAAAAGATGATGTCCCGGGCGGAGGAGGCCTTTTCGTACTTCTCCCGGAGCTCATCCAAGGGAAGCTCGATCATATCGAGGTAGTAGTCGGGGCGCTTGAAGAGCTTTTGGATCTCGATCATGTCCCGGGCGGCGGCGAAGGTCATGTCCCGGAGCGTCAGGCCCCGCTCCTCATAGATCATGCGGAGCATCTCGTTGATGTCGGAGTTGTCCAGAACGAGGAAGCTCTTAGGGTAGCTGACGGCATTGATGTCCTCCTGCAAGACGGTGACGCAGAAGCTGTGGAAGGTGCAGATGTGCCCCGTGTCGTCGTCCCCGGTGAGGCTGTGGATGCGCTGGCGCATCTCGGCGGCGGCCTTGTTGGTGAAGGTCACGCAGAGAATGCTCCCCGGGAGGATGCCAAGCTCGTTCACAAGGTAGGCGAATCTGTGTGTCAGGGCCCGGGTCTTTCCGGACCCGGCCCCGGCGATGACCCGCACCGGCCCCTCCGTCGTGGTGACGGCAAGGCGCTGGGCGGGATTGAGGCTGTCAAGGACGCTATCCATTCCGCCGCCTCCCCAAATAAAGATACCGCAATTATACTACCGCCAAAGCCCCCTGTCAAACGCCCCATTGGTCTAAACTTTCTACACAGCACATAGATTTTATTGCTCATTGTTTTGATCGGGAGTGGTGATATTGAGGAGCAACATCGAGAAGCGGGCCGTCAGCTTAGCCCGGTACATAGTAGAAAACCGCGCCACCGTCCGCGCCGCCGCAAAACACTTCGGGGTATCCAAGAGCACGGTACATAAGGACATTTCCGACCGCCTCCGGCGCGTCAACGAGCCGCTTTACGAGGAGGTCAAGGGCGTCCTGGACTTCAACAAGTCCGAGCGCCACATAAGAGGCGGCCTTGCCACAAGGAGGAAATACAAAAAGGATGTCCCCTGAGGGGGCCGCCCGGAAAGCCCCGACGACGCGACAGCGCCGCCGGGGCGTTTTCGCGTCCACCGGGTGCGGTAGGCGGCCCCACCTCTTCACTTTTCACTATTCACTATTCACTAAAAACCCTCGATTTTCCACGCCCGTCCCGATAAAAAGGTTTGCGGCTTACGCCGCATATCAAATCATTCGCCGCAAAATTTTGCGGCGAAAACCTTTTTCGGGGATGGTGCGTTGATTTGGGGGTGAAATGTAAGTCAAGGGACGGGTCGCCGGGGACGGCGACCCGTCCCTCAATTTTCATCCGGACCCGCAATCAACGCACAACGCCTGGCTGCCCATGGCCGACTCCCGTTTTCCGCACTACCCCCGACCAACGCTGTAGGGGCCGCCTCTCTTGGCGGCCCGCCCTCGATAATGCATACGTCAAAATCAACGTATAAATCTATCCTACACGTCGTAGGGGCCGATGACCACATCGGCCCGCCCCCCGATTTTCTGCGCACGCCCCGATAAAAAATTTTGCGGCGAAAATTCTTTTTCGGGGATGGCGCGTTTATTTTGATGTGTACGTTATCGAGAGATGGGCCGCCGTGGGCGGCGGCCACTACGGCGGGAGGGCTGGCGCTTTGTCGTCCGGGCACGGGCCGCCAAGAGAGGCGGCCCCTACGGTGTCTATTTCGGCGCTCTGCTCATCCGGGACGGGCCGGCCAGGTGCACCCAAGGGCATTCCTGCGGGTCTCGGCCCCTACGGTCAGTTTTGCGCCTGTTTTGGTTCGCCGCTTAACTTCCGTACGGGCCGCACACCCGGGCGGCCCTTTTCCGGTTTACAAGCAATTTTCGATTTATCGCAACCTTTTTCCGGGTCGTTTGGTATCTTTGAGGCATAGTTATGGGTGAGTAATTTTATAAAAGGAGTTCGTGTATGGCTTCATCACGCTTTTTCCTGGGCGCTAACGCGCCCGGGGGGTTTTACTCGCTCTATGACGACTTCACCGACGCGAAAAAGGACGTCCTCTACATTTTAAAGGGCGGGCCGGGGTGCGGGAAATCCACCCTCATGAAAGCCGTGGGCAGGGCGGCGGAGGAGGCCGGGTACGCTGTAGAGTACATCCACTGCTCCGGCGACCCGGACAGTCTCGACGGGGTGTATGTCCCGGAGCGCCATATGGCCTGGGTGGACGGAACCTCCCCCCACGTCATCGAGCCCAGGCTGGCCGGGGCCCAGGCAAGGTATGTGAACCTGGGGGCCTTCTATGACGCCGGGGCGCTCACCCGGGACCGGGAGGAGATCGGGCGGCTCACCCAGGGCTACAAGGCCCAGTACGCCAGGGCCTTCCGGCTCCTCTCCGGCGTCGCGGCCCTCAGCTCCGGCCCGGCCCTCCCGGAGGAGGCGGTCTTTAGCGCCGCGCGGCGGGCCCAGGGGGTCATCCGGCGGGAGCTGCGGGGCGCGGGGGACGGTGGCGGCTCCAAAAGGCGGTTCCTCTCGGCCTACACCGCCAGGGGGTATCTGTGCCTCTGGGACACGGTGGAGGCCCTCTGTGAGCGGGTCTACGTGCTGGATAACGACCTGGGGCTGGGGGCTCTGGCGGTGGAGGCGGCGGCCCAGGCCGCCGAGGAGCGGGGCTTTGCCGCCATCCGCTGTCAGTCGCCCCTCTTTCCAAAGCGCACGGAGCATCTGCTGATCCCGGAGCTGGGCCTTGCTCTCGTGACCCAGACCGCCCGCTGTCCCTACCCCGGCCGCCCCTACCGGCATCTGAGGTTAGACGCCCTGCCGGATAAGGAGGCCCTGCCCGCCATCAAGGCGGAAAACCGCCGGATGAGCAAGCTCCGGGAGCCTATTTTAGCGGAGGTCACGCTGGCCCTCGCACGTGCCAAGGCCCTCCACGACGAGCTGGAGTCCCACTACATCCCCAACACCGATTTTGAGGGCGTCACGCGCCTGACGCAGCGCCACATCGAGGCCCTTTTGGAGGCGTGAGGGCGCTCTTTCCCGTTTACATTTTCGTCATCCCGTGCTACAATAGGTGAAAAATCCCGTGAGGTGACAGAAAATGTACGATTTTGACACGCCCGCCCCCCGCGCGGGGTCCGGCGCTATAAAATGGGACCTGCGGGGCTCCGCCTTCCAAAACCCCCAGGCCCTGCCCTTCTGGATCGCCGACTCCGACTACTTCTCCCCGCCGGAGCTTACGGAGGCGCTGTGCGACGCCGTCCGCCGGTGCGTCTTCGGATATGTGGACCCCACCCCCTCCTACCGTGAGGCCGTGGCGGACTGGTTCAGGACCCGCCACGGGTGGGAGATCGACCCCGATTGGATCGTCCCCGCCACGGGGGTAGTGTCGGAGATTGCCAATCTTGTCCGGGCGTTCACCGCCCCCGGGGATAAGGTCCTCATCCAGACCCCGGTCTACGACCCCTTCGCCGGCGTGGTCAAGGCGGCGGGTCGGTCGCTTGCGGAAAACCGCCTTATCCGGGGGGAGGACCTTCGGTACACCATGGATTTTGAGGACCTGGAGCGGGACCTCAGATCCGGGGTGAAAATGATGATCCTCTGCTCCCCCCACAACCCCGTGGGGCGGGTTTGGACCCGTGACGAGGTCACGCGTGTGGCGGAGCTCTGCCAAA
The DNA here is from genome assembly GCA_947628265.1 of uncultured Oscillospiraceae bacterium. Lineage (GTDB taxonomy): Bacteria > Bacillota > Clostridia > Oscillospirales > Oscillospiraceae > RUG626. The sequence continues at coordinate 7,694 of CANQZF010000026.1, read as the reverse complement.
AGTACGGGACGCTCCTTGTGTCCGACGAGATCCACTGGGACATCCTGATGCCGGGGCACGCCCACTTCACCGCCGGCCTTGCCGGGACGCCGGAGAATATCATCGTCCTCACCGCCCCCAGCAAGACCTTCAACGTGGCGGGGCTAAAGTGCTCCAACGCCGTCATCCCCAGCGGGGCCCTTCGCAATAAGCTTGTCACCTGGCAGCAGCAGTTCCACATCGAGACGCCCAACAATTTAGGCCTCGTTGCCTGCGAGGCCGCCTACCGCCTGTGCGCGAAATGGTGCGACGAGCAGAACGAATACCTTGCGAAAAACGCCAAACTGGTCTCGGACTACATAGCGGAACACCTCCCGGAGGTGAAGGTCACGCCCCTGGAGGGGACTTACCTCATGTGGCTGGACACCTCCGCCTCCGGCGTGGGCTCCGTGGAGCTGTGTCGCGCCATGACGAAAGAGGGGGCCATTTTGAACGACGGCCTCCGCTACGGCGACGACGGCTTTGTGCGGCTCAACATCGCCTGTCCCCGCGCCCAGCTGGAAAAGGGCCTGGAGGCGGTGGTCCGGGGTTACCTGGCCGCGAAAAACCGGGGAAAGTGACCTTAAAGACATGGCAAATCTGCTTTTAGCCGTTATTTATCTCTCCTTTATCTCCCTGGGCCTCCCCGACGCGCTCCTGGGGGCGGCCTGGCCCACCATGTACCCCGAGATGGGGGCACGCATCGGCTGGGCCGGGGTGATCTCCGCCATCATATGCCTTGGGACCATCGTGTCCAGCGTAAACTCCGACAGGCTCACCCGGCGGCTGGGCGCGGGCAACGTGACGGCCCTCAGCGTGGGGCTCACGGCGGCGGCGCTCTTCGGCTTTTCCCTGTGCCGGAGCTTCCCCATGCTGTGCCTTATGGCTGTCCCCTACGGCCTGGGGGCCGGGGCTGTGGACGCCGCCATCAACAACTATGTGGCCCTCCATTATCCCAGTCGCCACATGAGCTGGCTCCACTGCATGTGGGGCATCGGCGCGGCGGCGGGGCCGTACATCATGGGCGCGGCGCTGACCCGCTTTACCTGGCCCGTGGGGTACCGGATCGTAGGCGTTTTGCAGGTCCTCCTGACGGCGGTCCTCTTTTTCTCCCTCCCCCTGTGGAAAAAGGGAGACGGTGACGGTGACAAACCCTCCGGGAGAGGCATGAGGCTTTCGGAGGTTGTGGCCATCCCGGGGGTCAAGGCCGTCGCCGTCACCTTTTTCTGCTACTGCGCCCTGGAGAGCACCTCCGGGCTCTGGGCCGCCAGCTACCTTGTTGTGGCAAAAGGTCTTGACGAGGCCACGGCGGCGTCCTGGGCGGGGCTATTTTACCTGGGCATCACCGGGGGCCGGTTTTTGAACGGCTTTCTCACCGCCCGGTTCGAGGACCGGCAGCTCATCCGCTTCGGCGGGATTTTAGCCGCCCTGGGCGCGGCGTCGCTGCTCCTCCCCCTGGGACGGTACCCCGCCGCCGCAGGGCTCGTGGCTCTGGGCCTGGGGTGCGCGCCGGTGTACCCCTGCATGATCCACTCCACCCCCGTCCTCTTCGGGGCGGAGCGGTCCCAGTCCATCATCGGCGTCCAGATGGCCGCCGCCTACTGCGGCTCCGCCCTCATCCCCCCAACCTTCGGCCTCCTGGCCGGCCGCGTCTCCGTCTCCCTCTATCCCCCGTTTTTGCTGATCATCGCGGTCCTGATGCTGCTCACCCACGCACAGCTTACGAGGATAACGGGGAAATAAAATATACTGCGGGCGGGTTTTTACCCGCCCTTCATTTTTTGCCGTAGGGGCCGGATGACCGAAGGGAATGCCCTTGGGTGCACCGTGCCGGCCCGTCCTTCCGATACGCATGCGCCTCCCGAAAACGGTATTCGCCGCAAAATTTTGCGGCGAATGATTTCATGTGCGGCGAAGCCGCTCCTTAAAAAAGCCCTCCCCGCTTAGGCGGGGAGGGGCAGGGGTGAGGTGAGAGGCCGAAAGATATTGAGCGCTCAGATGAACGCACCTTCTCACCTCATCCGTCGCTACGCGCCACCTTCCCCGCCCTGCGGGGAAGGCTAAAGTGGTTGCGGCCCTCCGGGCCGCTCATTTTAATAGCCCCTCCCTCTGGGAGGGGGCAGGGGGTGGGGGTGCAGATGGATATACGGACCCACCCTGACCTTCGCTTCGCTCGGCCACCCCTCCCGGAGGGAGGGGCAATTTGGGTGCGGCCCGTACGTCGTTGATCGGAGGTGCGATGGTAGACGGGGACGGGCGGGTTTAGAACCCGCCCCTACGAGAAATTTGCAGGATTTCCCATAAAATCACACCATTTCCCAAATAAATTCGTAGGGGAGGGTTCTAAACCCTCCCGTTTTTTAGTGAATAGTGAAGAGTGAATAGTGAAGAAGTGTTCCCCCCCCATCCCTCAAATTTGCCGTTGTAAAGTAAGGAAACAAGTGGTATAATTGTGTGAGAACATATAAAAAGGGGGTGCGGGGCGTGGATAAGGTGACGGAACGGGAGCTGATGCGGGGCGTCAGGCTCACCTGCGTGCGGGCCGAGCGGTTCAAGACCGGGTACCTCTCCATGACGCTCCTGGCGCCCCACACCAAAAAGACCGCGTCCCTCAACGCCGTGCTCCCCTATGTCCTGCGGCGCGGGACGGCGAGGCTCCCGGATATGGAGTCCATCGCCGCCAGGCTCGACGGGCTCTACGGGGCCCGGATCGACCCCGCCATCCGCAAAAAGGGGGAGGTGGCGGCCATGGGCTTCTGCGCGGACTTCCCCGACGGGGCGTTTTTGCCGGGGCGGCCCGACATCCTCTCGCCTGTTGCGTACCTCATGGGGGAGCTTCTGCTGTCCCCCGCCACGCGGGGCGGGCGGCTCCGGGCGGACTTTGTGGAGTCCGAGCGCCGGAACCTCATAGACGACATAAACGCCGAGATCAACGACCGCCGCGCCTACGCGGGGCAGCGGCTGGTGGAGCTGATGTTCCGGGGCGAGAGCTACGGCGTCAGCAAGCTGGGGACCATAGCCGACACCGGGCGCGTCACGGTCCAGATCTTGACCCGCTACTATAAGGAGCTCCTGTCCACAGCGCCCATGGAGGTCTTCTACTGCGGCGCGGAGGACCCGGACCGGGTGGAGCGCGTCGTCCGGGAGGCCCTCTCCGCCCTGCCCCGCTCCGGGGAGCATACGCTTCCCTCCACCGTTTTTGGCTCCACAAAGCCCGTGGGGCCCGTGAGGACCGTGCGGGAGGTCATGGACGTGACCCAGGGGCGTCTTTGTATGGGCTTTCGCCTGGAGCCGCCCCCGGAGGGGTTGGAGCTCCCGGCGATGCTGGTGTTCAACACCCTCTTCGGCGGGTGCGCCACCTCCCGGCTCTATTTGAACGTCCGGGAAAAGCTGGCGCTGTGCTACTACGTGAGCTCCGGCATCGACCGGTTCAAGGGGGCGCTTTTCGTCTTCGCCGGCATCGATTTTCCCAGCTTCGACCGGGTCCGGGACGAGATCACCGGGGAGCTGGAGGCCATCGCCCGGGGGGAGATGGAGCCCTGGGAGCTGGAAAGCGCCCGCAGGGCCGTGGTCAGCTCCATCTATTCGGCCATGGACGAGCAAGCGGGGCTGGAAGAGCTCTACCTCGACAGGGCCATCCTGGGCCTCCGGCCGGAGCCCGGGGAGCTGGCGGCCCTGTGCGCCGACGTCACGGCGGAGGAGGTCGCCCGGGTGGCGCAAAGCGCTCATCTCAGCCACATCTATTTCCTGACGGCGGAGGGCGACGATGCTGAAGAAACGTGAATATCCCAGAATAGGCGAGACCATCTATTCCGGGCAGCTGCCCTGCGGCCTCACCGTGACGGTGGCGCCGAGGAGCGGGTATAAAAAGAGCGTGGCCTTCCTGGCGGTGAACTGCGGCGGCGCGGACAGAGGCGTCTACTTAGACGGCGTCCGCAGGGCCGTCCCCCCGGGGACGGCGCACTTTGCCGAGCACCGGATGTTTGAGCTGCCCGACCTTGGGGACGCCATGACGGTGCTCTCCCGGCGGGGGGCCAACGCCAACGCCTTTACGGGCCCCGACATGACGGCCTATTACTTCGAGTGCGGGGAGGGGTTTTACGACAATTTGGAGCTCCTTTTGCGCCTTGTCTCCACCCCCTGCTTCCGGGAAGAAGACGTGGACCGGGAGCGGGAGATCATCGCCCGGGAAATTCTCATGACGGAGGACGACCCGGAGGACGCCATGTATTACGCCCTTCTCCGGGCCCTCTACGCCAGGGCCCCCGTCCGGGAGCCGGTGGCCGGGACGGTGGAGAGCATCTCCGCCATCACGGCGGACACCCTCCAGGACTTCCACCGGGCCTTCTACGTCCCGGCCAACATGTCCCTGGTGGTGGTGGGAAATCAGGACCCGGAGAAGATCCGGGATATGGCGGAGGCCCTGATCCCCTCCGGCCCCGCCATCCTCCCCAAAAGGGACGCCCGGGAGCGGGAGCCGGAAAAGCCCGTGGAATACCGGGTGGAGAGCGAGGGGGAGATCGGCGCGCCCATGTTCCTGGCCGGTGCCAAGACGGCTGCGGACCTCCGGGGCCGGGAGAGCGTGAGCTTTGAGCTCACGGCGGAGCTGGCGCTTGGGTGCCTCATGGGCTCGGCCTCGCCCCTCTACCGGCAGCTCTACGACCAGGGGCTCATCAACGAGACCTTCGGCTATGACTTTGAAAATGTGGCCGGGTACTCCCATCTCACCTTCGGCGGTGAGACCCGGGACGCCTCCTTAGTGTGCCTCAAGGTGCTGGAGGAGGCGGCGGCCCTGGCCTCCCGGGGCATTGACCCGGACTATTTCGCCCGCCGCAAGAGAAAGATGTACGGCTCCTGCATCCGGGCCCTCAATTCCTTTGACAGCATCTGCTACAACGCGGCGGCGGGCTCCTTCGAGGGGTACGACTACTTCGACACCCTCACGGCGCTGGACGCCGTGACGGAGCGGGACGTCCGGGCGTTCCTGGCAGAGTTCATGACGCCGGAGCGCACCGCTGTTTCCGTGATCAACAAGAAAGGCAGGTAAGACCTATGCCCCAGAGTATGCCAAACGCGTCCATCTCCTTCCCCATGCTGGGGGACTTCTCCATAAACCCGCCGGCGGCCTTTCAGGTGGGGCCCCTGACCATCCACTGGTACGGCGTCATCATCGCCACCGGCTTTCTCCTGGCGGTGATCTACTGCGCCCGGCGCTCCCGGGAGTTCGGCATGACCCCGGACAACGTCTACGACGTGATCATTTTGGGCGTGCCCCTGGCCGTCATCTGCGCCAGGATCTATTTCTGCGTGTTCCACTGGGACCTCTTCCAAGACGACCCCGTCTCCGTGCTCTACGTCTGGCAGGGCGGCATCGGGATGTACGGTGTCATTTTCGGGGCGGTGCTGGCCACGGTCATCTACTGCAAGCGCAAGAAGCTGTCCATTCTGGCGTTTCTCGACATGGCGTGCTTCGGCTTTATCATCGGCCAGTTCATCGGACGCTGGGGGAACTTCATGAACCGGGAGGCCTTCGGGTACGAGACGGACATCTTCTGCCGCATGGGCCTCACCCAAAACGGCGTGACTTACTATGTCCACCCCACCTTCCTCTATGAGTCGCTGTGGAATTTCGCGGGCTTTCTCCTCATGCACTTCTGGTCCAAAAAGCACCGCCGCTACGACGGTCAGGCGTTTCTCGTCTATCTGGCCTGGTACGGCTTCGGGCGGATGCTGGTGGAGGGCTTGCGGACCGACAGCCTCTACCTCTTTGACACCGGTATCCGGGTCTCGCAGCTTGTTTCCCTCATTCTTCTTATTGCGTCTTTGGCCATTCAGTTGTATAATAGGTTTAAGCGCCGCCCGGACCCGGCGAATATGTTCGTAAACCGCCAGAAGGCCGCCGCCGAGGAGGGCGAGGAGAAAGCCGCCGAGGAGGCCGAGGAAGGGCCGGAGGAGCCAAAGGAGGACGGCGGCAATGGATGAGCGCGCGCTTGACGCGGCCCTGGAGCCATTGCGTCAGGTCCTTGGGCGCCGGGAGACGCTGACAATTTCAAAAGGCATATCCTTTAAAACAAAACATTCAAATAAAACGGAGGTAAATTTTATGGCAAGCATCGATTTTGAAAATCTGAAGCAGAAGATCACCGAGACCGCCAACACCGTGGTGGAGAAGACCACGGCCTTTGCCAAGGACGTGGCCGGGAAATCCTCGGACGCCGCCAAGAACGTGGCCGGGAAGGCCCAGACCCTGGCGAAGAAGACAAAGCTCAACGCCGAGATCGCCGGTGAGCGGGAGAACACCAAGAAGCTGTACGCGCAGCTGGGCCAGCTCTACTACGAAAAGTACGCCGGCCAGACCGACCCCGATTTTGCCGAGGTGATCACGGACATCGAGGAGGCCCTGGCTCGCATAGCCGAAAAGCGGGAGGAGATCAACGCCCTGGCCACCGACTCCGATGTGACGGTCGAGGTCGAGGAGGTCTACATCGATCCCGACCACATCGTGGACGAGGTGGAAAAGACCGCCGAGGCCGAAGCCGAGACCGCCGCCACCGCCGCCGAGGAGGCCGCCCAGGAGGCCCAGCGCGTCTACGAGGACACCGTAGACACCGTCACCCAGCCGCCCCAGGAATAAGCAAAAAACGCCCCGGATGGGGCGTTTTTTGAGAAGGCGTGGAAAAATCGGGGAGAAGGAGGGTTTTCCATGATGTACCCCTTTTTGACCTTGGACGACGATACGGAGATCACGCATTCCGAGATGCAAAGGGACGGCAGCGTGAAGGTCTACATCGAGACGCCGGACGAAAAGGACGGTTTTCACGATGCCACCTGCTTTTTGCCGGAGCACCGCTGGACGGAGATCCACGGTTATTCCGATGAGGAAGTGGAGCGTTTCAAGCAGCTCGTCCGCAACAACGCCCATCTGATCATGGAATTTTCCCAGAAGGGCGGTGTGCTCCATGCCGCAAATTTTTAAGGTAGGGCCATATATCGTCTACTTCTGGTCCAATGAAAATGACCCTTTAGAGCCTGTCCATGTCCACATCGCGGAGGGCCGCCCAACAGCCAACGGGACCAAGGTGTGGATCACCAGCCGGGGGAAGGCGCTTCTATGCAACAATAATGCCCATCTCCCCGCGCCTGTCCTGCGCGACCTTTTGCGGGTCATTGAGGCCAACAGCGAGGAGATCGTCGCAAAATGGCTCTTGCACTTTGGACAGATCGAATATTATTGCTGATATACCCCGCCGTCAAAAAGAAAAATCCGCCTTTTGGCGGATTTTTCTTTTTGGTGACCTGGCCGGGATTCGAACCCGGGACACCCTGCTTAAAAGGCAGGTGCTCTGCCTGCTGAGCTACCAAGTCATAGCTTAAAACACAGTCTATATGGGGCCCCCGCGCAATCGAAGATTGCGTGGGGAGAGGAGGAGCGAACCCTGCGCCTGAGCCCGACCGGAGGGAGGGCGAGGTTAAGCGGGTTCCACGACGACGACTGGCAGGGATGGCGGGACTCGAACCCACGAATGCAGGAGTCAAAGTCCTGTGCCTTACCGCTTGGCTACATCCCTATTTCTTTGTGACTGCGTTGACGCCGCCTTAAGGCGGCGTCAACGCATGGGGTGGGTAAAGGGACTCGAACCCTCGACACCCGGAACCACAATCCGGTGCTCTAACCA
>CANQZF010000025.1 GCA_947628265.1 uncultured Oscillospiraceae bacterium | reverse complement strand
GGGACAGACGATGCAAACAAGCTCTCTCATTCCCGCGCCTCCTTTACCGATACGGTAAGCTCCCCGCTCACGCCCTCCAGGAGCTTTTGGGGGAGGGTGATGTGCTCCATCTCTCCGGGGTTTAAGCGCTCCCGCTTAAAGGCGGCGATTTGCTTTTCCCCCGCCGTCACTACGATCTCGGACTTTCCGCAGATGCGGTTCACACGGAAGAATACGTTGACGGATTTATCCACATTTTGGGGCCTTATCCGCTGGGGCACGGTGTAGCTGACGGAGGGCCCGTTTTGGAGCCGGATGCTCTCCCCCGCCCTCTCGCCCTCCCGGACGAATTTTGCGGCGGCGGCTCCGGCCCGCTGACTCTCCTGGGTGACGAAATCCACCAGATCGTGGACGTGGCAGACGTTCCCGCAGACGAAGACGCCGGGGAGGCTCGTCTCCATGTTCTCATAGACCGCCGCGCCCTTGGTGCGGGGGTCAATCTCGATGCCCGCGCGGGTGGTCAGCTCGTTTTCCGGGATGAGCCCCACGGACAAAAGGAGCGTGTCGCAGTCAAAGACCATCTCCGTCCCAGGAATGGGGCGGCGGCGCTCGTCCACGCGGCTGACAGTCACCTGCTCCACCCTGTCCCGGCCCCTGATGTCCGTGACGGTGTGGGAGAGGTAGAGGGGGATGTTGTAGTCCTCCAGGCACTGGACGATGTTGCGCGTAAGGCCGCCGGAATAGGGCATCACCTCCACGCACGCCAGGACCTTGGCCCCCTCCAGCGTCATACGGCGGGCCATGATGAGGCCGATGTCGCCGGAGCCCAGGATGACCACGCGTTTTCCCGGCAGATACCCCTCGATATTCACATATCTCTGGGCCGCTCCGGCGGTCAAGACGCCGGCGGGCCGCGCCCCCGGGGTCCCGATGGCGCCGCGCGTGCGCTCCCGGCAGCCCATGGCGAGGATGACGGACTTGGCCCGCTCCACCCGGTAGCCCGTCTCCGGGCCGGTCATGGTGACCTTGAGGTCCGGCGTCACGTCCAGCACCATGGTGTCCGTGCGGACCTCCACGCCGGTTTTACGGAGAAGCTCCACAAAGCGGTGGGCGTACTCGGGGCCCGTCAGCTCCTCCTTAAAGTACGTAAGGCCGAAGCCGTTGTGGATGCACTGGTTCAGGATGCCGCCCAGATGCGTGTCCCGCTCCACGATGAGGATGCTCCGAAGGCCCTGTTCCCAGGCGGATGAGGCTGCGGCAAGCCCGGCGGGGCCGCCGCCCACCACGATGAGGTCATACATGCTCCGCCACCTCCTTTGTCTCCCCCAAAAGTATTCGGCTCCCGACCCGGTCCTGGGGGATCTCCTCCGGGGATAGCTTTAGCTCCCGGGAGAGGAGCTCCACAACTCTCGGACCGCAGAAGCCCCCCTGGCACCGGCCCATGCCGGCGTTGACGCGGCGCTTCACCCCGTCCACGCTCCGTGGCGGGATGGGCGCGCGCAGACACTCAAGTATCTCCCCCTCCGTGACGGTCTCGCACCGGCAAATGACCCTGCCGAAGGCGGGGTCCCGGGCGACGAGAGCGGCGTGGTCCGCGTCGGAAAGCTCCTTAAAGCGGGTCCGCTTCCGCCCGTAGAGGAAAGTGTCCTTCTTTTCTAACGTAAGGCCGTCCTTTTGAAGGAGCTCCGCCGCGTACTCCCCGATGGCGGCGGCGGAGGTGAGGCCCGGGGAGCAGATGGCCGCCAGATCCAGAAAGCCCGGGGCGGCAAAGCCGATGACGAAATCGTCCCGCCCGGAATTGGCCCGGACGCCGGCAAAATTGCGGATGGACTGGGAAAAATCGATGTTAGGAACGGATAACTTCGCCGTCTCCTTCACAAAATCAAGGCCCTCGGCGGTGGTGGAGGTGTCGTGCCGGGGCGAGGGCTCCGCATTGGGCCCCACGATCAAATTCCCATGGACGGTGGGCGAGACGAGAACGCCCTTTCCCCGCTCCGAGGGGCACTGGAACACCACGGTGTTCACCCGCCCGCCCTCGGATTTGTCCAAAAGGTAGTACTCCCCCCGGCTGGGCCTGATGTCAAAGTCGTGGGGTGCGGCCATGTCGTGGACGGTGTCGGCGTCCACCCCGGCGGCGTTGAGGACATACCGGGCCTCAAAATCCCCGGTATTCGTGTGAACGAGCCAGCGGTCCCCCGTCCGCTCAAGGCCCGTGACGGCGGTATCAAGGCGCAGATCCGCCCCGTTTTTGACGGCTGTCTCCGCCATGGCGAGGCACAACTCCCAGGGGGAGCAGACAGCCGCCGTGGGCGCCCAGAGGGCGGCGGTGACGGTACCGGCAAGGTTGGGCTCCCGCCGCCTCACCTCGTCCCCGGAGAGGATCTCAAGCCCGGGGACACCGTTTTTTTCTCCCCGGTCCAAGAGCTCCCGAAGCGTGGCCTCGTCTTTATCCGAAAAGGCCAGCACCAGGGACCCGCACTGCCGGCAGGGTACGTCCAGGTCGGCGCAGAGCTTTCGCGTCAGCTCGTTTCCCCGCACATTGAGCCGCGCCATCAGCGTCCCGGGCTTTGGGTCGTACCCCGCGTGGATGATGGCGGAATTCGCTCTGGTGGACCCGAGGGAAACGTCGTTCTCCCGCTCCAGGACAGTGACGCTCAGCTTATAGCGGGACAGCTCCATCGCCGCAGCCGCCCCGGTGACACCGCAGCCGATAATCAATACATCAGTCAAGGGCCTTACCTCCGTTTCAAATATGAATAATTGTATTAATTTCCATTATATCGATGCCGCCCAATCGCCCCACCCAGCCGGGCCGCCAAAAGAGGCGGCTCCTACGGCGTTGTTTGTAGGTGCGGCGGTGGACGGGAGATGGGCCAACCTGGGCGGCGGCCCGTACGGCGGAATTCAGAAACATGGTGGTGGACGGGGACGGGCCGCCCGGGTGTGCGGCCCGTACAGAACACTGCGCGTTGATTGAAAATTGGGAGGATAATTGAGGGACGGGTCGCCGGGGACGGCGACCCCTACGGCGTTTTAAAAGCGCACCAGCGAGGCGCGAGGCGCGCAGCGCCAGCGCCAGCGGACGTAGAAGCTGGTCTACCGATTACCACACGATAAGCACCCAGGCAGCGCGGCAAAACGTAGACGCAATCTCAACCGTCCACCGCCCGGGCAGCGTCGCCCGAATTTATAATTCGGGCTTACGCGGACGTAGACGCAATTCAATTCGACAACATCCGCGCGGATATGGTTCCACCCGTGTGTATCGACCCCCACTGCGGGAGCCGACCCGCCGATACAACGCACCCGCCAAAGGTCACAGAGCGCCCAACGGGTTCCAAGGGGCTCCGCCCCTTGGCCGCTTTTCTTCCTTTGTTTCTTTCCATTCTTTTGGCGGGACAAAAGAATGGAAAGAAATTTAATCCGCCGCCTTCAGGCGGCAACCTTTTTACTCCCCGTCTACCTCTTTAAGAAACGTCTCAATAAACCCCGGATTTTCCCTCTGAATATTGACGATCCGCCCAGTCTCGGTGAGATAGCAATGCTCAGACCTCCCCGTGGCGCGTAAATCTCCGGTCCCGGCATCCGTCACCTCGTAGCGGAACGTACAGCGAAATTTTGTCATGGAGACGAGATAGACGGCGATCTTCACGGTGTCTGGGTAGTGGATGGGCTTTTTATACTCGCAGGCGATGGCGGTGACGGGGCTCATGACCCCCTCCGCCTCCAGCCTCGCGTAGGGGTAGCCCGCCTCCTCCATGAAGTGGGTCCGGGCCTCCTCAAAATAGCGGATGTAGTTGGAGTGGTGGACCACGCCCATCCTGTCCGTCTCATAGTAGTTTACCCGCCGCTCATATACACGCACTTAAACCGCCTCCCGGGTATTTTTCCCTTATGTTGACAATGATAACACAAATTCGGAATGGGGGCAAGAAAATTTGTGCAAATTCTCCAAATATTCATGCCCCGTTTACAAAAAAATAACCCCCAAAATGGGGGTTATAAATTTATTGGCTTAAAAATTCCGCTTTGAGAATTCCCCGGTCCACGATGTCCACGCGCCGGTCCTCCAAGAGGAGGCGGAAATCCTGTCTTCGAACGCCCTCTATTTGAAGGCCGCATTTTTCCATGACGCGCCCGGAGCCGATGTTTTCGGCGGCGTGGCTGCCGCTTATACGGGCAAAGCCCACCTCCTCAAAGCAGTAGCGCAGGACCTCCCGGAAAGCCTCGGTCATAAGGCCCCGGCCCCAGAAGGCTTTTCCCATGCAGTAGCCCACGGAGCCCGTCTCCTGGTAGGCGTCCGTGTGCATGATGCTGATGTCCCCGATGAGCTCGTTCCCCTCCCGGAGGACAATGGCCCAGTGGTAGGTGTCCGGCCTTGCGCTCTCCTCCTCCCAGAGCTTCAAGAGAGCCCTGGTGACGGAGATGTCCCCGTGGGGCGTCCAGGTGAGGTAGCGCGTCACATCCGCATCGTTCATCCAGTTTTGAAAGGCCTCTTCCGCGTCCGCCTCCCGCCAGGGGCGCAGGAGGAGGCGGGCGGTGGTCAGGATTTTTGTGCCCTTGTGTTCCATGGTCTTGACCTCCGATGTGTTTCTTGAGGCCATCATACCACACAGGGGCTTTGTTTTCAATCAACTATGGGTTTCAACTGAAAAACGCCACGCAGATGCAGTTGGGGCCCACGTGGGTGCCGATGGTGGCGCCGATGGCGGAGATGGGAATCTCGCCCACGTGGCCGGCGTAAAGGTCCGCGTTGTCGGCCATATATTTGCGCAAAAGGCTGTCGTTAAGGCCGGTATAGCCCAGGGCGCAGGGCAGGTCGAAGTTGATGCCGCCGGTCTTCTCAATGAGCTTTCGAAGAAGGTTGTTGCCGTTTCTGGAGCCCCGGGCCTTCCCGGCCATGACGACCTCGCCGTCCACCACGCTGACCACCGGCTTTATCCCCAGGGCCTCCCCGGCGAAGGCCACGGCGGGAGAGATGCGCCCGCCGCGCTTTAAGTACTCCAGGGTATCCAGAAGCCCCAAGATCTGCACCTTTCCCCGCATCCGCTCCAGCTCCGAGGCGATGCCCTTAGCGTCCGTGCCGGCGTCGCGGAGCCGCGCTGCCAGACGCACCAGGATCTGCTCCCCGATGCACACGTTGAGGGTGTCCACCACAAGGACGCCCTCGTAGTCCTCCGCCGCCATCAAAGCGCTCTGGTAGGAGCCGGAGAGCTTGGACGACAGGGTCAGACAGACCACCGTGTCCCCGGCCTCGGTGTATTTTTTGAAGTGCTCCCCGTAGGTGTAGGGGGAGATTTGGCTCGTGTGGGGCAGCTCGTCGGACTCGATGAGCTTTTCGTAAAACTCCCGTGGCGTGAGGCTCACGCCGTCCAGGTACTCCTCCTCGCCAAAGGTCACGGTGATGGGCAAAAGCTCCACCTTCAGCTCCCGCGCGTCCTCCCTTGTGAGGTCGCAGCCGGAGTCCACCAGTATTCTAACCATTTTAATAATCCTCCCTGCCGGCTCTGGAGGCGGTCAGCGCCCTGTCAACGAGCTCCACAAGCTTTTTGGAGTCGTCCTCACCCAGGGTGTCCACGATACGGTCAACAAGCTCCATGATCTGGCTGTGCTCCCGCAGGTACGCCCGGGCGCCCGCGTCCGTTATGGCGATGCGGATGGCTCTGGCGTCGCGGCCGTCCCGGCGGCGCTCAATATAGCCCTTCCCCTCCAGCTCCAGCAGGACCTTGTGGGTCTGGGACTTCAAAAGCTTCATCCGCTCGGTGAGGATCGTCGCCGTGAGCCCCGTCTCCCCGCCCTCCAGACGCAAAAGCCTCAAAATCATGATCTCGTTGAGGGACAGTTCATTGAGTATCCTGTTCCCACGGACGTTGGCCGTCAGCCGCAGCCACGCGGAGAGCAGCTCCTCGGAAATTTCCATAAGCGCCTCCAGAAAATTAGTTCAATTTGTGAACTGTCAGGGCTTACTATATACCCTGAAAGTCCGTTTGTCAACCTGAAATCTCAAACCCGCGCCTCATAAAAGGCGCAGAGGGTCCGGACCGCCGCGTCCAGCGCCTCCCCCGCAAAGCCGTGGCCCGCGCCTGGAAGGACGGTGAGCTCCACCCTCTCCGGGCCGTAGGCGTTTACGGTTTTATCGATGGTCTCCTTCCGCACGATGGGGTCCCGGTCGCCCCAAAGGATGCACACGTCCCCTTCAAACCCGCCAATAACGCCGTAGGGGTCCAGGTCCCGGACGGAGCGGATGTACGCCTCCCCGACGCTGTAGCCCATCAGCGCCGTCTCCCGTACGGGGGCTTTACGCCAGTCGTCGGGGATGTTCATGGCCGGAAAATACATGGCGATAGCCGCTATTTTGTCCCGGACGTCCTCCCGGCACGCGGTGAGGCCGGTGACGAGGCCGCCCTGGCTGCCGCCGAAAAGGAAGACGCGATCTTCATCCACGCGCTCCAGGCCCCGTATATGTTCAAGGACGGCCCGGAGGTCCTCCGACATGGTGAAGGGCGTATACGCCCCCGCTCCCCTGCCGGCGCTCCTGCCCCCGGCCTGGGCCCCGCAAAAGTCGAAGGCGTAGGTGACAAAGCCCCGTGAGGTCAGCTCCCGGCACTCCAGGGGGAAGTCGGTATAGTGGCCGTTGAAGCCGTGGCAGAGGATGACGGCGGGGCGCTTTCCCCCGGCGGCGGGAAATTGGAGCTCCCCGAAGAGGGTGACGGCCCTCCCCTCCCTATCGGTGTAGGAGACGGTATGGGTCACGGCTCAGCCCACCCTTTCCAGCTTGTCCACGGCCTTGGCGCACAGGGCGCGGAGCCGGGGGTACACAAGGTCGATGAGCTTGTAGACCAGCTTCCGGACGGTGTACTTATAAACGACGGCCAGAACGAGGCCCCCCGCCAAAAGCGCCAGGGCGAAGAGGAGATACCACCCCAAAATGTGCCCGTAGCCGAAATGGAGGTAGATGTACTTGAAAATGTCCCCCTTCAAGTGGTCGTGAACAAGGCGGTTGGCGTGGATGATGTAGATGAGCAGGGAGAGCCCCGCCAGGTAGTTGATCTTTTTGTTCACAAAGCTCCTGCGCATGGCAAGATTGAGGCTCGCAAGGGCAATGACGATCATGAAGGGGTTCATAAAGACGTTCCAGCGGGTGAGCTTGTCGGAGAACCAGCCGATCTTCAGCCCCAGGAAGTTGGTCCCCAGCACCATGGCGGCAAGGCCCCCGATGCCGATAAGGAGCGCCGTCACGTTGAATTTAAGTGACGCCCGGGCCCGGGGCATATAGAGCTTCATATAGGCCGTCATGAGATAGACGCACGCAAAGCCCACGAGGTTCGAGTAATAGTAGCTGGCGGGACGGAGCACCTGAAGGCCGGAATAGATGACCGCCGCCGTCAGCACCGTCACCAGAAGGCTCCGGCGGGAAATGGCCCTCACCGCCGCGTTGAGCATGGGATGGATGAGGTAGAGCAGGAGATAACAGGTGACATACCAGTTGGCGTGGGCCCAGACGGGGATAAACTGCATCGCCGTCTCCCCGAGGGAGAACCTATACCCCGCAAGCAAAAAGGCGCCCAAAAAGAGCACGGATACCGTGAAGGTGTCCGCCACCAGCCTAATCGCCTTTTTGGGGTCCACCCGGTCGTTGTCCAGCAAAAACCAGGCCGAGGCGGTGAGGAAGATGAGATTCCCCACCTGTCCGGGGTAGCGCAAAAGGAGCATGATAAGGCGCTGGATGTCCGTTACGCACTGGTTGGGGTCAATATAGTGGGCAGTAAACTCCATGGAGTAGGCCGACGCCGTCGGCATGGCGTGGTGGAGGACGATAAAGACGATGGCGATGAGCTTCAAAAGCTCCACGGAGGAATTTCTTTCCTTGCCCGCCATAGGCTCACCTCTTTCATAATGCTGTCATTGAGATAAAGTATACCACTAAAGAAAATTATTTCAATGCGTTTTTACAAAAATCCCCCCGGTCGGTCCGGGGGGCATGAGATCATATGGCGATCTCCGGGAGATACGCGTAAATTTGAGTGGGGTATTCCGCCAGCAAGAGGCGCGGGGAGGAACTGCGGACAGACTCCGGCGTGAGGCCGCTCATGGAGGCGCCCATGAAGCCGCCCTGGTCGGCGTTTAAGAGGAACGGGAGGGTGAGGGAGAGCTCCTTGCCGCTGACGATGGCGAAAACGGAGTTGCCCTCCAGCTCCGGGTTCAAAAACCCCAGACCGTCCAGCTCGCAGCTGAACCAGGCGTTCCAGTTGTCCCCCACCACCTTGAAATTCGAGAGGATGACGGGATTATCCTGGGGGTCCCCCTCCCCGTCGTACCAGAAGACCGCGTCCACCAGGAGAACGAGGGTATAATCGGGGTTGACGCCCTGGGTCTTAAAGAAGCTCTCGTCATAGCCGTGCTCCCGAAGGAGGTCTAAGGTGTTCATGAGCCTCGCGCCGGTGACTTTTACGTGGTAGCCCGTCAGGTCCAGCCACCCGGAGAGAAATTCCCCGGCCACAAGGTCCGCCGTCTCCCCCGGCGCCACCTCCACGGTCTTGCGGCGGGCGTACTCCACCACCGGGTCGTGGTTGACGGCGTACACCCGCCATCCCCAGAGGGCCGCGAGGGCCACGAGGGCCAGGATGAGGCCCGCTTTCAGCGCCTTTTTCACAGCTCCGCCTCCTTGAACTTGCCCTCCCCGTCCCGGATAAGCCGGTGGGCCAATTTACCGCCCACGATCTTGAAAATTTCGTCGGAGCAGCCGGTCAGCAGATCGTAGTCGTGGCAGGATAGGACGATGAGCGCGCCGCGCTGGCGCTCCTCCCGGATGATTCGCGCTGTGCGCTCCACCGCCGCCTCGTCCAGGGAGATGAAGGGCTCGTCCAGCAAGATGAGGTCGGGCCGCTCCATGACGGCGCAGGCGATGCCCAGCTTCTGCCGCATCCCCAGGGAGTATTTGCCGTACTTCTTGTCCGCGTTGTCCGCAAGCTCCACCCGCTCCAGGGCGTTTTGCACGCCGGTCTTGTCGATCCTGCCCCGGATGGAGGCCAGCATCTCCAGATTTTTGCGACCTGAGTAGCTTTTGAGGAAGGAGGGGTTTTCGATGAGCAGACCCATGCTCTCCGGGAAGCTGTTTTCCCCCGCGAGGGCCTTGCCGTCCACCAGCACGCGCCCGGAGGTGGGGTGGATGAGCCCGGAGATAAGGCGCATGAGCATGGTCTTGCCGCAGCCGTTGATGCCCTGAAGGCCGTAGACCCGCCCGGAGCGCATGGTCATGGACACGTCCTCGATAACGTTGGTATTTCCAAAGGTTTTTGTCACGTTTTCCAAAAGTATTTCCATATCGTTCACCTAAATAATATCCGTTTTCGCGATCTTCCACCGGCCAATGAGCACGGCGATAAGCGACAGGGCCGCGCACAGCGCAAGGCAGGTGAGAAAATCAAAGTTGAAGACCCCGATGGCCTTAGACCTCAGCGGCATGGCGAAGTTCCCCAGGAAGGCCGGGGAAAGCACCAGCGTCCCCGCCGCCAGATACGCCGCCACGGCGATGAGGGCGTAGATGGGCTTTACAAAGAGCGTCATGGCCATCTCGGTGAGGCACAGCGCCACAGTCACCAGGATCGGTTGGACAATGAGGCCCGCGAGGAGGGCGGCGGGGGTGGTCTCGGAGGCTACAAATTTCACGCCGCCAAAGCAGGTGGCGAAGACGGCCTCGTTGGGCACCACAGAGCTTTTAAAGCCCATCAGAACGCTCCCGAGCCACAAAATGGCGTAGAGCACCGCGTAATAGAGCGCCACCAGCGCAGCGCACAGGACGCATTTGGAGAGCCACCACCGGCCCCGCCCCCGGAGCCGGGACATGATCTGCACCCCGCCGGCGCTTATGTCGTCGGAGGCCAGGGTCAGCGTCATGCAGCACGGGAAGAGGACGGAGAGATACCAGAGGGTGGGGAAAACAAAGGAGCTTAAGGGCCCGCTGCCCGTGCGCCCGAAATTTCCGCCCATCCCAAGTAGGATCACGTCCCCCAGGGATAGGTCCAGCTTTCCGAAGCCCCAGATCTCCCCCGTGAAGGCCAGGGACAGGGCCACAAAGTCAAAGTAGAAGTCGGCCAGCGCCAGGCCCGCCATGGCCACGGCCAGAAGGAGCTTTCGCCGCCCCTCCAGGACGCCGTAGCGCAGATCGTATCGAATGACCTTATACAATGTCTCTCTTCTCCCCTTTCCAAAGCCCCAGCGCCAGGTCGGCGATAACCAGTACCGCCAGCCACGCGCCGTATACCCAGAGCCTCGACGCGCCGGACCGGGAGGCGCTGAGGAGGCTGATGGGCGAGATCTCCAGGTAGCTCAAGTTGTAGAGGAACCCCCTGGCCGCGTCCGCCAGCAGAAGGAATATGTACGGCGCCGCCAGTGCGGCCACCCGCTTTTCGCTCCTGAGGGCCACGGGCAGCGCCAGACACGCGAAAAGGCCCCCGAAGACGAAGTCCACGCCGATAAACAAAAGGGAATAGAGAAGCGGCCGGGTATAATAACAGGCGGAAAAAACGTCCCCGGAGCTTATGGCGTCGTAGCCCACATACGGCAGGGGCTTGAGGCCCGGGACGACGGTGGCGGTGAGGGCGAGGCTCATTAGAAGTGGGATACTTACCGCCGCCCCGCCGGCCAGGAAGGCCGATAAGAGCTTGGATAAGAAGTACTTCCTCCGCCCCACCAGGGGGACCACCGCTTTCATATAGCCGCCGTTTATCTCCTCCGACAGGCTGTGGCCGCAGGGCAGGAGCGCCAGGAGCGGAAAGATCCTGTAAAAGACCTCGTGGGCGGTGGAGTAGGACATACCGATCCAGCTGTTGTACAGCGTCGTCTGCTCCGGGTCCGGCCAGAGGACGCCGTTCTCCATGCACCGCCTGTAGCCAAAATACCAGCCGCCCGGTCTATAGAAGGCCGTGGCGACGTCCCGGAACTCCCAGAGCGCGCAGGCAAGGCCGATGAGCACCGCCGATAGAAACCATGGGCTTCGGAACGCCTTTTTGATCTCGGTTTTTAAAAGTCTACTCATATGAGTCCCTCCAGCTTCATCCTCTGCAGATGGAATACGTTAACGTCGTAGGTAAGCCATATGCCGTCGCTTGCGCGAAACGCCGCGAGGTCGCTGTCCGACAAGCCAAAAACCAGGGAGATCTCCATGGTCTCACCGGCGGGCGGGAGACGGTAATGGAAATAAGCCCGCGCCTCGTCGTCCGCCTGGCCTCCCAGGTTGAACCACACGGGGTCCACATACTCAAAATACACGTGTCCCCTGAGTTTAAAGTTGTTGGCGCCGTATATCTCCCCAAGGTCGGACACATCCACATTTTTAACGGTCACGTCGATTTTGATATAGTGATCGTATTTGCTCATATCTGAAACGGCGCAGGATCCATCGCCGATCCCGGCCTCCTCCGGACTGTCGTAGAGCTTCGCGGAAGAAACCGTAAAGAGGACCGTTCCCCCTCCCGCAAAGGCTCTCGTGTCCTCGAAAGTGCTGTTCTCCACATCGGCGTATTGGTCAAATTCAGGAGGAGGGAGGAAGTATTCCGTCGCGCCTCCGGCGGGATCTTGTGGGACTCCGTCGGTGACTTGTGTGCCGCCGCCGGGGACTTGCGCGTCGCCGCTGGGCACGGGCCCGTTCGAAACGCCGCCGGGGAGGCGGTCCCTGTTGACCTCCCCCTGGGCGCAGGACGCGATGGAAAAGAGCAGCGCCAGGGAAACAAATGGGATAAGTACACGTCTTTTTCTCATAGCAGTCCCTCCAGCTTCATCTTCTGCCAGATATTCAAGCCGTAGGTGAGCCAGATGCCGCCCGCCTCCCGCAGCTCCGAAAGCTCCCAATCCCAGAGCCCCCAGGCCACCGAGACATCGATGGACTCCCCGGTGGGCGGGAGATGGTAATAGAAATAATGCGAGCGCGCGTCATCCGCGACGCCCCCCAGGCTGAACCACACGGCCTCCCTCAACGGATAAAGCCGGCATGTCAGGCCAAAGCTGTTGATGAGGTAGTCCTCGGTTTCGGTGATGTCCACATTTTGAACGGTTATATCGACCTTGACATAGTGGTCGTATTTTTCCGCTCCCGAGGCGGCGTAGGACTCCTCGCTGATCCCGGTGTCCGCCAGGCTGTCATAGAGCCCCGCGGATGTCACCGTATAGAGGACCGTCCCCGGCGGATAATCGACCCGCGTATCCTCAAAGGTGCTGCCCTCGATCTCCACAAAAAAGTTAAAGCCGTATGGGTCCTCGGGGTCCCAATTATCCAGCGACGGCGGGACCCAGCCGCTTAAAGGGCTTTGCGTGCTGCCGTCGGTGGGGCTTTGCCCGCCGCCGTCTGTGGGTGCCTGTGTGCCGCCGGACGCCTGCCCGCCCTGTCCGCCGGGGAGCCGGTCCCCGTTGACCTCCCCCTGGGCGCAGGACGAAAGCCCCAGGCACAGCGACAAGAGGACCAGGACCGCCAAAAATCGTTTTGCTCGTTTCACATAAGCTCCTCCTTACATCGCGGTTTTTCGCGCGGCGGTAGGTATCTCTCCCCGCCGCTGACAGGACGCATCATAGCCCCGCAATGTATCGAAAAAGCCTCATTTTGGAAATCAACCGGCAAACCCCAAAAAAATTTATCCCCCCGGAAGAACCGGGGGGATAAAGCGGAAATTATTCATTTAATCCAGAACGTATACATACGCCTGGCGGGAGCCGAACTGGTAGCACTCCTCCAAGGTGTCGTAGAAGAGGTCGATGATGTCGCTGCCCGGGGTGTCGCCAACAATGGCGGGGCCGTAGGTGAACTTGCCGTCAACGGTGACTATGTAGACCCGCGTTCCGGGCTTCAGGGTCTTTGGCAGCGCCGCCACGATGCCCACCTGGACCGGCGCGCCGCTGGAGGTGATGGAGCCGGGCGGGAAGGTGTAGGCTGTGGCCTTCATGGTGAGGTATTTGGAATAGGTAAGGACCTCCCCGGACGCAGTGGTGATGGTCCCGGCCTCCTCCGTCTCGGTGTGGGTCTGGGTG